>CANQLK010000202.1 GCA_947624665.1 Candidatus Gastranaerophilales bacterium | reverse complement strand
TGCTAATATCTTTGGCGGAGAGAAAAATATAAGCAACGGTACGTTTAATGTTAACTCCGGTGATTTAGATTATGCGAATGTAATACTTGGCGATAACGCTAAATTCAACCACACAGGTAATGGCGGAACAATTACAAATGATGTAATTACGTTTACAGGCTCAAATGCACAGGCTAAATTTAAGGGTTCAGGTGCTTCTAAAGCCGACTTTACACTTGATAGCGGTATATCAAAAGCTTCAGATAACAGTATAAGCTTTGATAACTCTACATTAAAATTCTCGGGCGAAAATACAAACTTTAATTATAAAAACTTCACGATTAAAGATACTGTTTTGAATTTGCTCGAAAAAGACAACACGGCAGGCAGTGTTAAAACATATACCTTTAATAACTTTGTTGCAGAAGGTGACGGAAACAGTGTTGACTTTAATGTCCATATAAAAAATGATGACGGTACTGGTGCATACGCTTCTACCGATGTATTAAAATTTACGGGCAGTTCCTCAGGCTCCTTAAAAATGGGTAACATCTATGTTACAGGTGAAGATAAGGCTGAAACTGGCTTTGATGTTAAAACAAAGGAAAATCAAGGTCTGATTCAGGGCAGTGGTGTTACTCTTAGCAGTGATTCACCAAGCATTGAATACGGTACTTCAAGATTTGTATATGATGTAAAAATTAATGGCAATACAGGCATTGAAATGGATGTCAAGGAAGCTTCTGATAACAATACATTGTATGATATGAATAATTCTGACAGCTTAGAAAGACAATTCTATGTTTCAGAAAATTATACAATAGGTAAGTCATTACATGAAGATGATGCACATACTAAAGCAGGAAAGTTTAGTGTATTCGGCAAAGCTGATTCTACAGACAGCGTGTTAGACGCAAATGGCGGTTCTTTGTTCAGTGTTGAGGGTTCTGATAAAGTTGATTTCACTTTAAAAGATTTAACCGTTCAAAATGCACAGGGAGACGCTAACAGCAAAGGTGTTGTTTATGGGAACAGCAGTGAAAATGCTTCTGCTCTGCTTTATAATCTTTATATAAAAGATAATTCTGCTGAATCTCAATACGGCGGTGCCGTATACAACAACGGCGGTAAAGGTACTGACCCTGCAACTAAAGAATTTACGGGACTGAAAGTCGTAGGTACTTTATTTGAAAACAATACGACATCAGGCGGTGCAGGTGGAGCAATATATAACGATACAGAAGGATATATGTACCTTGAAAATGTCATTACGAAACAAGGAGCAGGCGAAGAACTTAACGGCGATAATGACATATATAATAACGGTAAAGCTGAATTAGAGGGCAAAAATAAATTTGACAGCCTGTTTACAAATGATGATAAAGGTACTGTTACCTTCTCAGGTGATGGTACGGATTTAGCCGACTTCGCTAATAACGGTAAAGCTACTTTTGAAATGGCAGAAAATAACATCGGAAATCTTATTAACGATGGTGAACTGAATGTTAATTTAGATAGTGCTGTTAATATTTCAGGTGATGTTACGGGCGATAAAGGTTCTATAAACGCAACAGGAACTCTTGTTCTTGAAAGCACTGCGGATGCTTCAGAATATAAAGGAACCTTTACCCAATCTATCGACAAAAGCGGTATATATAGTTATGGAACTACCGTTAAATCAGGCGCTAAATTCTTTGGCGGTAAATCTAATATTGAAGGCGGTATATTAAATTGGTATACCCAAGAAGATTTAGCTGATGATGCCGTACTTACTGTTACGGGAAAGGATACATATTTATATGTCGGACAATCCGATAATCCTTATGTACCAAAAGAAAAAGGTAAATTATCACTTACTAACGGAAGCTCAATCACAGAAGAAGTTAATGTCGCTGTTAGCGAAGGTTCTGAAATAAACGTTAAAGACGGTGAACTTACTTTAAATGAAAATGATACTTGGGAAGGTACAATCGGTCTTTCCGATGAAAACGGCGTTTTAAATATCAGCGATGTTGATGCTTCCGATAGTTCCGTCTTAAAAGCTGAAAAAGGCGAACTTAATATATTGGAAGATGCTAATTTATATGTCGGCAACGGCAGTTCAATTGCAAATGAAGTTGCTGTCAACTTAGAAGGTAATGTAATGCTTGAAAATAGCTCTCTGACATTAGGCGCAGATGATACTTGGGCAGAAGAAGGCGTTCTGGCATTATCTGATAAAGCTGAATTTACTTATGAAGGCACTGCAGACGGTAATAACGGTATCATATATGCCGAAAAAGGAACCGTTAATGTAACTAACGGAAGCACTCTTTATGTCGGCGGAACTGTTGAAATTACCGATGAAGATGAAGGTGAAAAATATACAATCTCAGGTACTATTAAAGGCGACGTTCAAACCAATATTGATGAAGGCTCTACTATTAATATTACCGAGGACGGTACCGTTGATATAGATAATTCAGATAAATGGGAAGGTGCAATCGTACTTGACGGCGGTACTTTGAACTACGGTACCAATAAGAAAACAGGACTTCTTGAAGCTAATACGGGTAACTTAAACCTTCTTGAAGGCTCCGAACTCACTATTAAAGAACCCAGTGCCGTTCAGGATGTTGTTAATGTTGATATCCAAAAAGGTTCAACCGTTAATATTGAAGAAGGCGCACAATTCAATCTTGACAGTAAAGATAAATGGCACGGCTTAATAAAGAATGAAAACGGTATATTTACAACCGATGGAGTTGATAACACCAAAGCAACAGGAAGCGGATTGCAGCAGACGGGCGGTAAATCAACATTTAAGAATAAATCAAATATAAAAATATCTGATTCAAACAGCTTCATAGATGGCGGAGAAGTAAATCTTGAAACAAATTCAACATTGTCCTTCGGCTCGGGTGTAAAAGACTTGAACGTTCAAAACCTCAATATATCGGGTAATTCAACCTTGGGAATGATGAATAATGAATTGCACGATACTAATGTAGGTGATGTAAAGGTTAATGATAATGCTAACTTCACGGTAGACTTAAACCCCAGACAATGGAAGGGCGATAAGTTTATTATTAATAATTTAACAACCGATAAGAGCGGAAAAGTTAATATATCAGATTTCAACTTCACAGGCGGAGCTCCGATTGACAGATATATTAAGTTCCAAATATTTGATGCTAAAAGTATAGATGAAAAAGTTACATTCGACGCTTCGGGTAAACAAATATTTACCCCAATCGGTTGGTACGGTTTAGAATCATTAGGCGGAGGAAGCTATCAGGCAAAACTCGGCAGATATAACCCTCAGGTATTTAGGGGTCAAGCGGCAACCTTAGCTGCATATAACCAGCAGTTATTCGTTGATGATATGATTACTAACCATTTCGTTCTTCACGGTGAAAG
>CANQLK010000201.1 GCA_947624665.1 Candidatus Gastranaerophilales bacterium | reverse complement strand
ATTGAATTGCGCCTGCAAGCTGTTCTTTTACGGCTTTATCGGTACTTTCACCTATTGGCGAGATAGAGAAGGTTTGTGAGGTTGTCGGCTCTAATATATTAATATTTGAAATGTTTATTTTATGACCGTTAGCACTAAATTTATTTGCGGAAATGGTATCCATTGTTTCCTCTGCAAAGTTTCCGTCTAGCATTAAGTTCATATCTTGGTTTAATGTCAAATTTCCAAGGTTTGTATCTTGAATGGAAGTGTTTTGTAAACTTAATGCACCTCCGTTTGCAGTAAAAGCTTCTGCCTTTGATATATCAGCAGTCTGTCCCAGAGTTAAAGTACCTTCGTTTAAGTCCAGTTTATTCCCTTCTATTGCACTATTTAAGGTTGTATTACCTGCTATACCGGTTGTTCCGTTACCCGTTATTTTGTCATTCAATGTAACATCAGAAAGGTTTACGTTACCGTCATTTTCAACGGCTGTTCCGTCTTTAAATCCGCTGACTTCTTTTATATTGGTAAGGTTTAATGTTTGACCTGACTTAACAGCTACTCCCTTTTTATTGTTTCCTTTCAGCAAGTATCCGCCGCCGTTGATTGCCAGTGTATTATTGCTTCCTGCAAGTTGTCCTAAATCTGCTTGTGATAATTCATCTGCTGTCATTTGATAAACTGCTTCTCCTGAAGCTTCACTTACGGCACTGTTTAAATTATCTACTGCTGATGATTTTAACTTCCCGTCATTTGAATCGTAACTTAGAAAATTGTCTTTGCTTTCACCAAGAATAAGTTCCACATCATCTGATAAAGATATTTTGTCTTTTAATGCATTTGATATTGCGTATTCGTTTTCAGATTTTTTGGTTAAATCTATTTTTGATAACTTTATATTTCCTTGAACTTTATCTTCCGTTGAAGCAAGCGTATCTTTCCAGTCAATTTCTAAGTTTATATTATCTCCTGATGAAACAGTAAGATTTCCCAGTTTGGAAGTATCTTCTTTACCGTTAATTAAGCTTATAATTGAACCGTTTTTTGCATTAAGTGCGCTTGCACTGTCAAATAAATTTCCGTTTGCTCCGAGTGAAAGTTTTACCCCTTCATTTATATTTACAGCGCCCGTTAATGTATTTTCAGCGTTTGAAACCGTGTCGCCGGTAATATTGACTGCTCCTGTTCCTTTGATAGCTTGTGCAATAGTACCGCCTGTAATATTGTACGTTCCTTTATTTTCAACCGTTCCTTTTATGTTATCGGCAGAAGAAGTTAAAATGCCGCCCGTTTGCGAGATTTCTACTTTCTGCGAAATTAAAGCATTATTGGTAACATTTCCTTGAATTTTGGTTAAACCGCTATCTTTAAGGTGTCCTTCATCATCAGTAGAACTGATTTCATATTCATTAGTACCACCTGTTAAAATTAAAGTGCCGTAATTATGAATTTTTTTATCTGCAATGGTAATATTATCTAAATTAGTTGTGAAAATACCATTTTCAGAATCTCCTTCCTTTTCAATGACAAGAGTTTTCTGTGTTATTTGGGCATTATTAGTAACTTCTCCTAATATTCCCGTGGTACCGTTTCCTTTAATATTTTGTTTAAGTTCTCCGCCCCAAAGAGCTAAATCACCGTCATTAGTTACTTCGCTTGTAAGATTATCGGCATTGACATCTGCTGTACCGGAGTTTGTAATATTTAATGCTCCCGTTATTAATCCGCTTTTTTGTGCGTATAAAGCACCATTAACATTAATTTCTTTTTGGGTAATTGTTGCGCCTTCACCTAAGGTAAGAGTTCCTTCTTCCTCTATATTGGTTACACCGCTCCCGCCGATATCAACTTGTTTATTATTAAACTCTAACTTTATTTTTTCATCTGTAATACTGCTGTTTACAACAGTTTCACCTTTTTTTATATTTAAAGTCCCTCCATTATATATGCTGTCGGTTTTCGTTTCAAATTTAACTTTATGTTCTCCTTCAGCTTCAATATTTACTGTTTCAAGGTTAAATATTGCTCCGCCTGCTGTTCCTGCCTTGTTTCCTTTAAATGTTACATCAGAGTCTTTGGCAGCTATGTTTATAATTGTATTTGCATCATTTGTAATAAGTTCAAAATCACCTTTTCCTGTTTTTTCATCATAATTGAATACTTTTGCTGCCATATTGAATATAGCACCGCCGACAAATGTTGCTTCGTTATTTGTAAAATTACTGTCTGTTATGGTTACTCTTGATTGGGCTTTATCTCTTCCCTCTTCTATACCCAAGGCTGCAATAGCACCGCCGTATGCTGCTTTATTGGTATCAAAAGTTACTTTATTAATTTTGCTGTAAGCATATTCATTATATATTACTCCGCCAAGCATTTGTGATGACATATCAAAATTCTCGGTATTTTTTCCGTCATTTATAAAATTTTTAAAGGTACCGTTTGAAATTCCAATGCCTTCGTGTACAAAAAAAGCAGAACTGTCAATATGTGTTCCTGTTATTGTATGACTATTTAATTCTAAATAATGACTGGTTTCATAAATGTCTGAATCATGATCTCCTACTTCGATAAAACTATTTTGGGCATTAATATCGCTTTTTAAAGAAGCATTGGCTCCTGAATTAATAGCTGATTGTAATTCCGACCAGCCATTTACATCTTCTGCTCCTGCTGTGTTTGATGTTATTGCTATACACAGCATAAGTACACCTAACAGCGTTTTCCTCTTTTTCATACTTTTCCCTCTCTCTTGTTTTTAATTCCTTTAAAACAACTTTTTGTATTAATGTGATTATTATAATATCATAAATGGTTATAATACAACAATTTTTATATAAATATTGTATAAATTTTATCTTTTTGTATAATACTGTATATTATATAATGTTGCCATGGAGAAATGTATGGCAGCATTAAGCAAATTAGTTGGTAAACGGATTAAACAAATTCGAGAGTCTAAAAATATTAAACAAAATAAACTTGCGGAATTAATCAATGTTGAGCCCACAAATATGAGCAAAATTGAAAAAGGTGTACATTTACCCAAAGAAGAAACTATTAATAAATTAACCAATGCTTTAGGCTGCAGTGTTAAAGATTTGTTTGATTTTGAACATTTAAAATCTCGTGAAGAACTGCTGGCTTGCATTAATGAAATTCTTGATAACTCTAAAACAGAAGAATTAGAGTTCTTTTTTAGAGTTATGCGCTCTTATAAAGAAATTAAGTAATTTGTCCGAGTAAATTTTTACGGTAATCAGAAGGTGTGAGTAAAAATTTGCGAGTGGCGTATTGAAAAGGTTACAAAACGAGCGAAATTGCGGACGGACGAAGTCTGGTAAGCGAGGTCGAAAGCGAGTACAAGGC
>CANQLK010000200.1 GCA_947624665.1 Candidatus Gastranaerophilales bacterium | reverse complement strand
GGGGGATTTATAGGTCTAATTTTCTTCATACTCTTATCCTCAACTATTTTAAATTACAAGTAAAAAAATAATATAAAATAACCATACTGCCAGACTATCTTTTTTTACCTCTTATATTATAAACATTTTTAATAATATGTAAAGATTTATTTAGTTTTTAATATCGCTGTTAAAAGTTGGATTTTTAACTAATATTTTATATATTGCCTCGGTTTGAAATTTTTTAAACTTAATTTCTATAAATTTTATCAGAAAGCAAGTTGGGTTTAACTACTTTTATCCAAATTTAAAATTTTGTGAAAATTGTACAGGTTTTCATAACCCAACAAAAAAAATAAAACAAGAATTAAAAATATTAAGTTCAGTATAATTAAGGTCTATCTGATTTAAGCAACTTGAATTGAAAAACCGAGTTCTTTTAATATTTTTGCGATTGTATCAAGTCTGGGGATTTTTTCACCATTAAATAAGGTGTATAAATTCGCTCTATCTATATTTACTTTTTTTGCAAAAGATGAAACACTTTCCCTTGCCTTGATAACTTTTTCTAATGATTTAAAGAATTTATTAAAATCGCCATCAGTAATATATTCTGATAAAGAAAGGTTTAAATATTCTTTTTGAAACTCTACATCAAGAAAATGTTTTTCCGAAAGTTCTTCCTGAGAAATTGTATTTTCTTTTAATTTATCAATATTTAATTTCATTTTATTTATTCCTTTCAATTAAATCACGTAAGTATCTTTTAGCCATTTTAATATCTTCCGTTTGAGTGCCTTTATCTCCTGCACATAATAGAATAACAATAATATCATTGGCTTCAGTAAAATAAATTCTATAACCGCTTCCAAATGTAAATCGCAATTCTGAAATTTCACTATCTAATTTTTTGAAATCACCATAATTACCTTCTTCAACTCTTTCAAGTCTTTTTTCAATTCATACTTGCGTGATTTTATCAAGTTTATAAAACCAATCATCATAAGGACATTTCCCATTTGAAGTTTTATATATAAGAATTTCTTTCATATTATTATTGTAGTCTAAAAACAACACCTTGTCAAGAAACATAAAATTAAATGATTATCACTATAAATAGAAACCTATAATTTCGCACTTAGAAAAGGGTAAAAGGGTATAATTGCTTCGTTTTTTTATTTAGGTGTTTTTATTATAAAATACTATCACCTGTCGGATACGTTCAGTCCTTCTTCTTTCTGTTCATCAGGAAGTGACTCATAGATTATTCCTAATTCTTCACAAAATTTTATATGCTCTTCAATTTTTTCTTTAATTTTTAAAATACATATTTTTATAAATTAGATAAAATTTATAACATTATTAGTAAAAAGAAATAATTCCTCCTTTTGTATTTTTAATAGTCAACAATATCTTAGCCGTAGTATACTACGTATATTATATAGTTTAATCTCTTGTTTGTTGTCTGTCAATTATAAATAATATTTTTATGAATGACAAAATGAACAAAATTTTAGGCTTGAATATAAGAGCTGAAAGAAATAGAAAAAACTTAACTCAATTTCAACTGGCGGAATTAGTTGGAATTAGTGAAAGTACAATTAGTTTAATAGAACGAGGACTTCAAACTCCTTCAATATTTCTTGTTTACAATATTGCAAAAGTTCTGTTCATTGATATTAATGAATTATTAAAAAATATATAAGCAAATTATATCGCTACCCCAAAGAGGCACCAGGTTTGAGCTAGGTTTATTTTCACTTCTGCAAAGTCGCCTATATCATATTTGTTTGATTCAAAATGAACAATTTTATTATTATCGGCACGTGAATTTAAAATTGTTTTACCGTCTTTTAGCGTTTTAGATTCAACCAAAACTTTCAAAACTTTTCCTATGAATTTCGTATTCGATTTCAGGCAGACTTCTTTATTTTTTTCATTTAACCTGTTAAGCCGTTCATATTTGATTTCATCACTTAAAAATAAATCCGTCATCTTTCCTGCTTTTGTAAAAGCTCTGGGAGAATATGCAGCCGTATTGGAATAGTCAAGTTCTAATTCTTCCATTGCATTTAAAGTATCCTGAAATTCTTCTTCGGTTTCACCGGGGAAGCCTGCAATAAAATCGCTTGTTATTGCCACATTACTAAATCTTTTACGGATTTTTTCAACTGTTTCATAGTACTGCTGTTTTGTATAATGTCTGTTCATTTCCTTGAGTATCCTTGAATTTCCTGACTGCATAGGAATATGAAAATATTTACATACTTTGTCACATTCTTCTACGGCATTAATAAGGTCATCCGTTATATCCGAAGGATAAGAAGTTACAAAACGTATTCGGAAATTACCTTCAAGCTTGTTTAAATCTCTAAGAAGGTTTGCAAGTGTTATTTTAGGGTTATTTAAATCTTTACCGTAGCTGTCAACATTCTGTCCCAAAAGAGTTATTTCTCTAAATCCTTCATTAATAATATTTTTTGCTTCTTGGATTATTTCTTCGGGTTGTCGGCTTCTTTCTCTGCCCCTTGTAAACGGCACTACACAATATGTACAAAAATTATTACAGCCTTCTATAATCGGAATCCAAGCATTAACAGAGTCTTTTCTGATAATTTTAAAATCGTTTTGGTTGCATATAACGGGTTTATTTGTTATGGCACAAATTTTTTCACCGTTTTCAATTTTTTTTATGAGTTCGGGCAGTTCATAGATATTATGAGTACCAAAAATCAAATCAACATAAGGCGCTCTTTTACGGATTTTTTCTTTATCCTGCTGTGCAACGCATCCGCATATACCAATTTTTATATCGGGTTTATCTTTTTTTCTTTTTCCCCAAACTCCAAGCAGGCTGTATGCCTTATCTGCCGATAACTGCCTTATACTGCAAGTATTTACGATTAATAAATCCGCTTCTTTTTCCTCTGTCGTTTCATCATAACCGAATTGCGAAAGAATACCCGAAATCCTTTCGCTGTCCGATTTATTCATCTGGCACCCCAGTGTTTCTATATAAACTTTTTTCATAATCTAAATATACTATAAACATAAAACTTATCCATGAATGAGAGGTTTTAAGTTTAGTATTAATAATATTTTAAGCAAATCAATACCATAGTTTTCAGCCGAAAAATACCTCAATAAAATTTATAACTTTTTGTAAAGTTTAGTTTAATTGTCTAATTCTAATTTGAATTTAAATAATGTAAGTGATATGCTGTTATTGGTATTAGTATAGTAAGGAAGTATCCCTCTGATGAATATGAAATTCATCCGTAGGGGGGGGTAGAATTGAATAATAAAATAAAGCTTAATGCGGCTGCACTTTTGTGCGCTATGATGGTTACAGGCTCTAATGCATATTCAGATGAATATACAACTTTTGATGAATTAAAAGAAGCTGTAAAAGGCGGAGGAGAAGTTCAAGCTGAACTGAATCAGCCTGAATATGAATTTACGGATGGTTTGGATATTCAAGCTTTAAGTGATGTAAGTATTACGGGACAAAGCTCTGAAACAACTACTTTAAAGCCGAGTGCCGATTTTGAAGAATTTGCTTTTACTGTTGAAAAAGAAGGAACATTATCACTTGAGAAATTAAAATTAAGTTCTTTCGGTGACGCTTCTCTTTATGGTGAAGGTGTTATTGATAATAAAGGAACTCTTAATATCGGGCCTGATACTGTTATTAGTGAAGGTGCTAAATCATCAGGTTATATTTGGGGCGGTCTTATTGAAAATGAAAAAAATCTTACAATTACTACTGACAATACCGGTAATGTCACTTTCGAGAAGGCAAGAGGTGAAACAGGAGGTAAACGTCAATATGATATTGAGATGAATGATAATTCCCAATTAAATATTGAAGGAACAGCGGACAGCACAGTTACCTTTAATAACGGCATAACTTCTTTTAGCAGTACTAAAAATTCTTCAATTACTCATAAAGGAGAAAATGAAGTAATTTTAGGCGGTACAAACAGCGGTTATAAAGGTACATTTACAAATGAAAAAGGAAAAGTAACCGTTAATAACGGTGCTTCATTCTTTGGCGGTAATTCTACATTCAACGGCGGTTCTTTAAATTGGAATACTAATGAAAATTTAACAGGTACACTTAAACTCAACAAAGATGTAGATTTAACCGTAGGTAACGGTGCTAATACCGCTTCTCTTACATTAGGCGGTGGCTCTATAGAAAAGGCAAGAACCATTACCGTTAATAAAAATGGCACACTAACTTTAAATCAAAATACAACTTTTAGCAGCGACAACTCTACAACGGTTAACGGCGACGGAAAGTTAACGCTATCTGACGGTAAAAGCCTTACTTTAATCGGTCAGGTTATTAATGAAGGGGCAGACAACCTTAAATTTACTTCTACAAACGGCATTGTTAATCTTCAAGATGTAGCACAGGGCGGTAAAGAATTAAAAGTACTGTTAAGTGAAAGTGCAGTCAATTCTAATCTTACCTTAAACCTTAAAAATTATACGGGCGGAACTGAAAGTGTTGATGTTGAGGTTGACGGAAGCGAACTTAAGGCACTTAATTTCGAAGAAGGTACAAATTCCCACAACGGCAATATAACCATATCTGGAAGCGGTGTCGTTACAAATAAAGCTAATGCAAATACTACTGTTTCAGGTGACGTTACAATAGATGCAACAGGTGAAGCCCTAGTTAATGAGAAGAGTGCTTCTCTTACTATAGAAGGTTCTAAAGGTTTAACCAACAAAGGAATCATTAAAAACGAAGGTACTCTTTCAGCAAAATCTGTTACAAATGAAGGTACAATTTCGGGTTCGGGAAGTCTTAATGTTACCGAAGGAAATTTAACTAACGGAACTACTGACAAAAAAGCTGCTATTTCCGCAGGAAGCATTACTGTTAAAGGAGATATTACAAACACTAATGCGGAAAGTACAATTACATCCGCAGGAAAAATCACGGCTGGAGGCAAGGTTGCAAATTCAGGTAAATCAATTACGGGTAGTGAACTTGAACTCGGAAGCCTTGAAAATAATTCAGGCACTATAGAAGCAACAACTAATGGTATTACTATAAAAGACGGAGCAACAAACTCAGGAAGTATTAAATCTAAAGGTAAATTATCCGTTTCAGGTAAATTAACAAATAATGAAAGTGCCGCTGTTACAATGGGAAGCGGTGAACTTGCAGAAGTTGATAACTCTGGAACAATCACTTCTACAGGCGCACTAGCAGCAGCTAATGTTGCGAACAAAACCGCAAGTTCTTCAATATCGGGTACTTCGCTTACTCTAGAGGATATTACTTCTAACAAAGGAACAATTACAGCTACAACGGGTGCTATAACCGCAGAAAATATTACAAACGAAGGAACAATTACGGCAGGTACCGATTTAACAGCAAACGGCACCGTAACAAACAGCAAATCGATTAGTGCAAAAGGTAAGTTTAAGGCAACAGACCAATTAACAAATAATGCCGATGCTACTATTGAAATGGGAAGTGGTGAACTTGCAGACGTTGATAACTCAGGAACAATCACTTCTACAGGCGCACTAACAGCAGCTAATGTTGCAAACAAAACCGAAGGTTCTTCAATATCGGGTACTTCGCTTACTCTAGGTGATATTACTTCTAACGCAGGTACAATTACAGCTACAACAGGTGCAATAACTGCAGAAGATATTACAAACGCAGGAACAATTACAGCCACAAAGGGTGCTATAGAAACAGGTAATATTTCAAACGACGGTACAATGACTGCTAATACCAATATAACAGCAACAGGCACCGTACAAAACAATAAATCAATTACAGCAACAACCGGCAAGTTTAAAGCTACAGACAAGCTTACAAATGGCTCCGGTGCAACTGTTAAAGCGGCAAGCGGTGAATTTGCAGATGTTGATAACTCTGGAAATATCACTGTTAATGACAATATAACAGCAACAGGCGCAGTAAAAAATCTGACGAAAGATTCTACTATATCGGGTACAAGTTTAAAATTTGATTCCACCCTAACAAACTCAGGTACTGTCAGGTCAACAGGTACTACTACTGTTACAGGTGATCTTGTTAACAATGCGGAAGCTAGTATTGAGATAGGCGGAGGTAGATTAAACAAAGTTACAAATGATGGTACTATTACAAATAATAACGGTACGTTAAATCTTGCAGGTGAGTTTTCAGGTACAGGTAAGTTCAATCTGACAAACGGCACGCTTAACGTAAAT
>CANQLK010000199.1 GCA_947624665.1 Candidatus Gastranaerophilales bacterium | reverse complement strand
TTTGTGAGAGGTAGGTAGCGCAGCTAACGCAAGCTCAGACATTGAAAATTAAATATTAACTAACATGGGCTTGTGGCACTCTGCCGAGCAAAATGATTAAGTATCATTTTGTGAGAGGTAGGTAGCGCAGCTAACGCAAGCTCAGACATTGAAAATTAAATATTAACTAACATGGGCTTGTGGCGCAGCGGTAGCGCAGGGGACTCATAATCCCTTGGTCGTAGGTTCGAATCCTACCGGGCCCATTTTTTATGCGAATTTTTTAATTGGTGTGATGTTACATAACCTAAGAATAATAAAAATTTATACAGATTAAATCTAAATAATATAAAAAAAATACGGTTTATGTTAGTATAAATAAAAAAGCTTTAGGAGATAGTATGAAAACCGCTAACCAAGACATTAGACCGATTACAACAAAAATTAATGAGAAGGGGAATATAGAAATAGGAGGGTGCGACTTAACCGAATTAGCGGCTAAGTATGGTACACCGTTATATGTTTTTGATGAAGAAACCATAAAATCAATGACAAGCAGTTATAAAGATGCGTTTAAACAATATCCGAATATAAGCATGATGTTTGCAGCAAAAGCATTTATGACAAAAGCTATATGTAGAATTATGGCCAGAGAAGGTTTTGGATTAGATTTATGTTCGGCAGGAGAAATTTATACAGCTAAGTCATCAGGTTTTGATATGAAAAAAACGCTATTCAACGGTAATAATAAAAGCTATGAAGATTTAGTATATGCTTTAGAATGCGGTATGGAAACGATTTCCGTTGATAATTTTTATGAACTTGAAGAACTGAATAGAGCGGCGAAGTCGAAAAATAAAACAATAAAAATACTGCTTAGAATAACCCCGGGGATAGAATGTCATACCCACGAATACATACAAACAGGGCATTTGGATTCTAAGTTCGGGTTTGATTTAACTCAGACAGATGAAGCAATACAACTCATAAAAAGCACATACAAAAATATAAATTTAGCAGGTTTACATGCCCATATTGGTTCCCAAATATTTGAGAAGCAGGTTTATTACGATGAAGTTGAAGTATTATTTAAGGAGATCAAAAGAATCAAAGATAGACATAATATAGAGCTTACGGAAATCAACTTAGGCGGCGGACTCGGAATAAAGTATACTGAAAAGGATAAACCGATATCGGTATACGATATTGCAGATACGATAACAAAGGCAATAGAGGTATATTCAAAGGAATATAACGTAAGTCTGAACAAGATATACATAGAGCCGGGGAGAAGCATAATAGGAACCGCAGGAATAACGATATACAAAGCAGGCAGCAGCAAGCAGGTTCCAAAAGGAAGGAAATACGTTGCCGCAGACGGCGGAATGTCGGATAATGCAAGACCCAGCTTATATCAAGCCGAATATACGGTAGAAATAGCAAACAAGCCGAAAGCGGAGAATACGGAAAAAGTCACGATAGCGGGCAAACACTGCGAATCAGGAGATATTCTTGCCAAAGATATTATGCTGCCTAAAATTGAGCCAAATGATATAATATGTTTACACACTACAGGTGCATACGGATATTCAATGTCGAGCAACTATAATCGAGTATTAAAACCTGCGGCAGTACTTGTAAATAATGGAAAATCTGATATCATAATAAATAGACAAACATTTGAACAATTATGTGAGTCAGATAATATTCCGGACAGACTGAACTAGGATTCTAATGCTGAATGCGATTTTAAATATATACAGAAATTTTGTAAATAATACGGGATTTATGGCAAATACCGCAAGTATAACATTGAAAGATGCGGGTCAGATTTTGTTCATAATACTGATTATTGCTTATATTTATATGCGTTTTATAAAAAACACGCAGGCGGAAAAGCTTGTAAGAGGAATATTGTTATTTATAATAACGGCATGGATATTCAGCGGAGTACTTATAGCTCTGCATTTTGAGATACTCGGGCAGATAGCGCAATATATATTAACAGGGTTAATGTTGTCAATGGTGATAGTGTTCCAACCCGAATTAAGAAAGTTGCTGGTACATTTCGGGCAGACAAAATTTGTCACAAAAAACTTTTTTACATTTAAGGGCAACAGCAAGGACGAAATAAAGACTAATACAATAAAAGAGATTACCGAGGCTGTTAAATATTGCAGCAGAGTTAAAAGAGGTGCATTAATAGTATCACAGAAAGAATTTGATAATTCGTTTTATAACGAAGTCGGAACAAATATAAATGCGAATATAACGGCAGAGTTGATATTAACAATATTTTTTCCGAATACACCGTTACATGACGGGGCGATGGTAATACATAACGATAAAATATTAGCAGCAGGAGTCTTATTACCATTGACAGAAGATCCGAAATTAAGCTGGAGATACGGAACAAGACACAGAGCTGCAATAGGAGCCAGTGAGATATCAGATTCCGCTTGTATAGTTGTATCGGAAGAAACAGGAGATATATCGATAGCTATAGACGGAATACTAAGGAAATATGAAGATATAACCTCATTTAAAGAGGATTTGGAAAGAATAATAGGAAGCGATTCACATAAAAAAATAGAGAATGCGTTTTTCCAGAATATATTTAGACTTGGGAAGAAATAGAATATGAATCCGATAGAGAGAATAGAAGCCGAAAAGATATTTGCGGTATTAAGACTGCAAGAGCCGAACAAAGTAAAAGATATAATGCAAGCAATACGAGATGGCGGAATAAATATAATAGAGCTTGTGGTTGAAACACCCGAAACGGTAAAAGTGATAGAAGAAACCGCAAACAAAGATGACAGACCAATGATAATGGCGGGAGGAATAATAACGCAAAGGCAAGCGCAAATTGCGATAGATGCGGGAGCAGATGTTATAGTATCGCCTGTTTTTCAAATGAATTTGGTAAGATTATGCAAAAGCCAGAGAATACCGTTAATAATGACGGCGACAACGCCAAATGAAGCATATTCAGCCTG
>CANQLK010000198.1 GCA_947624665.1 Candidatus Gastranaerophilales bacterium | reverse complement strand
GAATATGATGTAAGAATAGATAACAAATCGGATATATATTCGATGGTGGCATTACAAGGGCCGAATGCTTCAAAAATATTAAATGAAGCGGGGATTAGTTTTGAGAAGCAGCCAAAAACAATGTATATAAAAGAAGGCAAACTTGTTAATGAGGATGTATATATTTCAAGGACGGGATATACTGGTGAAGACGGATTTGAAATAATAATAAGTAATGAAAAAGTACCCGAATTATGGGAAATGCTGCTAGAGAAGGGCAAGGCATATAATATAATGCCAATAGGTTTAGGTGCCAGAGATACATTAAGGTTGGAAGCGGCGATGAGTTTATACGGAAACGAGTTAAACGAGGATACAACACCGATTGAAGCGGGATTAAGCTGGTCAATAGACAAGGATAAGGAAACGGAATATATCGGAAAGAATTCTATTTTAAGCCAACTAAAAAATGGTGTATCCAAAAAACTTATAGCGTTTAAAATGGTTGATAAAGCGATAGCAAGACATGAATACCCCATATATTATAACAGCAATAAAATAGGCTATGTAACAAGCGGATGTATAGCGCCATCAATAGGTCAGAATATAGGATTAGGATATATTAAGACTGAGAATAATTTAAAGATAAATGATACAATTCAAATAGGCATAAGAAATAAATTGTATAATGCAATTATAACAAGTAAGAATTTTATAGAGAAACACAACAGGAACAATTAAGGAGATAAAGGTCGTGAAAGATAACATATTATGCAGTAAGACACATGAATATGTATATGCCGAAAACGGTGTATATTGTATAGGATTAACGGACTATGCCATCAGTCAATTAGGGGATATAGTATTTGTAGAATTACCCGAAATTGGCAGTAAATATAAAAAAGGAGAGATATTCGGAACTGTTGAATCCGTAAAAGCGGCTTCGGAGCTATACATGCCTGTAGGCGGTACGGTAACGGCGATAAACGAAGAATTAATTGAGAAGCCCGAGTTGTTAAACGAGACGGCATTTGATGAAGCGTGGTTAATAAAGGTAGAGAGTACGTTTTTTGCGGAAGACAGCGAAGATTTAACGGAATACGGTACATATAGAGAAGAAGCAGAGTAGATGAATAATTATAAAGCAAATTTTAGAAAGACAACGGCAGAGATGTTGGAGTCAATAGGAGAAAAAGATACCGATAGTTTATTTTCGGTCATAGATAAGAGTGCGAGGATGGATGAGCTTGATTTACCCGAAGCACTAAGCGAGATGGAAGTTCAGAGAATAATAAAGGGTATATCAAAGGAGAACAAGACGGGATACGAGTATTTTATCGGCGGAGGGATGTATAAGAGATATATACCTGCTGCGGTATCGGAGATTTCGTCGAGATTTGAATTCAATACGGCATATACACCATATCAGCCCGAGATTTCGCAAGGGACTTTGCAGGTTATATACGAGTTTCAATCAATGATATGTGATATAACAGGTATGGATGTATGTAATGCATCGGTATATGATGCGGGAACGGCTTGTGCCGAGGCTATGAGAACGGCAGTAAGTAACAGCGGAAAAAACAAGATTTTAATAAGCAGTTGTTTAAATCCCGAGTATATAGAGGTTATAAAGACATACGCTCATGCCGGAGAAATAGAAATTGAGTTAGTAGACGGTAATGACTTCAAAACCAATATTAAATCTGTTGAAGAGAAGTTATGTTCAGGGGAATATGCTGGATTTATAATACAGAATCCAAATTTTTACGGAACAATAGAGGATATAGACATATTAAAGGAAATAAAAAAGCATCCGAAAACAATGTTAATAGTCTGTATCGAGATGGTCAGTTCTCTGATATTAAAGAAGCCGTCGGAGTACAATGCGGATATAGTAGTAGGAGATATACAATCCTTCGGAAATTCGATGTCATACGGAGGGCCTTCCGCAGGATTTATAGCGGTAAAAGAAGCATATAAAAGACGTTTGGCAGGAAGAATAGTAGGCAGGACATTGGATTCTGAGGGAAAACAAGCGTTTACATTAACATTACAAGCAAGAGAGCAGCATATCCGCAGAGAAAAGGCTACAAGTAATATATGTTCTAATCAAGGTTTAGCAGTATTAAATGCGGTAGTATATATGGCATTACTGGGGGCAAAAGGGATAACTCAAGCGGCATATTTAAGTTCAAAGAATGCGCATGATTTGGCAGAAAGGCTGCGGGAAAAGAATTATAAGATATTGAATACGAACTTTTTCAATGAATTTGTAACGGAAACTTCCGATTCTGATACATTTTTAAAGAAGATGAAGAAAAACAATATACTTGCAGGAATAAAAATTGACGAGAAGAGAGTTCTTGTATGTGCAACAGAAAC
Organism: Candidatus Gastranaerophilales bacterium; assembly: GCA_947624665.1. Lineage (GTDB taxonomy): Bacteria > Cyanobacteriota > Vampirovibrionia > Gastranaerophilales > Gastranaerophilaceae > Avigastranaerophilus. The sequence goes on along the minus strand of CANQLK010000198.1, from coordinate 1,782 downwards.
AAACACTAAAGAAGAGATAGAGCATTATATAGAACTTGCATAGATACAAACGAGGAGGTAAAATAGTGAATTACCCCAAAGGACGACAATATATAATCCATATCATAATTTTAACGGTAATATGCCTGTTAATGTATTTTCCGAACATATCAGGATATCCTTTTATAGATGTTGACGAAACGAAATTTGTATCAATAGCAAAGGATATGCTGAATTACAATAATTGGACGAGCATAAAATTAAACGGAGAGAATTTTTTTGGTTTATCGCCGTTGTTTTTTTGGATAACCAATTTTTCGTGTGTATTGTTTGGAAAAATAAATATATTATCCGTAAGATTGCCGATATCAATAATTTCATTAATTTCGGTATTGGTTATATACATAGGGATAAAGGGGATACTGACAAAAACATACGCAATAATAACGTCATTAATATTTTGCACTTGTTTAGGGATGGTAGTATTTTCAAGACTGGCAACTAACGATATAATATCTGCAGTAATTCCAATGTTTGCAATATTATTGGCATACAACGTAATATTAACCAAAAAAGATAAGTATATATGGTTATATTGGTCGGGGATATATTTAATATCTGCATTATCTGTTCTTGCAAGCGGACTGTTTGGATTATGTATAACGGTACCTTCGATAATATTAATGCATATATTCTCGGGGAATTTAAAAGAGCTGATAAAACCGAAAAATATCATTCCGGGAATAATAATATTTTCAAGTATCGTACTTCCATGGCATATATTAATGATATATAAATACAAATTAGCATTTTTAAAGGAATATTTAGGGATATATAACGTATTAAAATATGCGGGAGCAAAGGAATATTTAATTACAATCGGATATTTTGTAACGGCATTTTTGCCGTGGTCATTTTCATTTTTATGGATATTAGGTTCAAGAGCGAAGAATATAATAAATTCAATAATAAGTTATTTCAAAGAGAATTCGCAGGATAAGTTAAAAGAGAAATGGAGAAAGCTTAAAAAGACAGAGAAGTTCATATCATTGAACACGATGGTATTTTTCTTTGCATTATTTGTAACGGTGTTATACGGTTCAAAATATACATTTTTAGTATTATTTATGATGTTTCCGGCTTCGTGCATAGCGGGATGTTACTGGTATGAGTACATAATAAAAAAGGCACACGGGAAAAGCATATTTTTTTCAACAATGATACCGAATTTAATGTTTATAATATGTTCACTTACGGGTGTATTCGGGCATAACATATTAAGCAAGCAAATATATCAAGATTTCAGTAATTTGTTGATTTCGTTAGTGGCAATATTTTTTATAATACCTGTAATAAGCATATTTGCGGTAATATTAAAGGGAAGAATAGTACCATTTGTAGCGAATATAATACTAATGGTAAGTTTATCATTTGTATTAACCCCGAGTATATTTAATTTTATAACAGCGAACGGCGGAGAGAATGATTTAATCAAATTTAGCGAGATATCAAAAAAGGATAAGACCAAACTAGCGGCATATATATCATCAAAGAAGTACAGTTTGGAATATTATTATGATAAACCGATAACCTATATAGAGCATAAAGAGGCAGAAAAGCTAAGAGAATATATGCAAAATAATCCGAAAGATTATATAGTTGTCGAGATAAAAGACTTATGGGACATAGAGGAAGCAAAAATTTTATATATGTTGATAGATTCGGGAAGCAGATATTGCATAATACAGAGAATGCCTGAAATAAATATAAAAGAGAAAGACGAAAAGGAAGCGGAAGTAACGG
>CANQLK010000197.1 GCA_947624665.1 Candidatus Gastranaerophilales bacterium | reverse complement strand
GTGCTCGTCTTGCTGTTTCTTCAATAAGATTTTCTATTATTCTCCATTAGAGCTGACTTAAATTAAAATTATTTTTTATTAGGAAAAGAAAAAAATAAAGAAAAATTTCGAACGGAAATTTTCCTAATATTTTTAAACATTTTGTTCGTGGAAGATACCCATATCTTCAAGTGCTTTTAAGAAATTTTGTGCGGTTGCTTTTTGAACATCAGGAGGAACAACTCTGAGTAATTCAACTGTTCTTGATATAACAGGGTCTTTATCGTACCATCTGTTACAAACTTTTGGTCTTACCATTTCATAAAATTTATCAATAGCCTCTTTAGAAACCTTTTTTTCTATCTCCTGCAAAAAGATTTCCGCTTGAGATTTCAATTCATTTTGATAGTTTTGAAGCAAATTAATTACTTGAAGCAAAACAGGATCATGATCATACCATCTTTTATAGTTGTGATTCACTTAGATTTCCTTTATTTTGAGTTATACCCGCAGAATTTTCGTCATTAATTCTGACAATATCTGCACCTATCATTCTAAACTTATCTTCAATAAGTTCGTAACCTCTGTCTATATGATATATATTGTCAATAGTACTGATACCATCCGCCATAAGAGCTGCAATAACAAGAGAAGCACCCGCTCTTAAATCCGATGCTTGAAGATTAGCACTAGTAAGGTTTTTTACTCCTTTAACAAGCGCATGATTGCGTTCCTGATGAATGTCAGCTCCCATTTTTCTTAATTCGGGAACTTGCATAAATCTGTTTTCATATAAACTTTCGGTAATAATGCTGACACCGTTGGCTACTGTTGCAAGTGCCATTGCCATTGATTGCAAGTCCGTAGGAAACCCTGGATAAGGCTGAGTTATAATATTTACAGCTTCGAGTTTTCTTCTGCATTCCACTTCTATTGAAGTGGGATCAATAAGTTTAATATCAGCACCCATTTTAGTCAATTTTGAAGTATAAAATGTCAAATGATTCGGAAAAATATTTCTTATAATACCTTTACCCCTTGTGGCAATAAAAGCAGCCATATATGTACCTGCTTCAATTCTGTCGGGAATAGTGGTATATTCAATCGGTTTTAAATCTTCCTGTTTAACACCGTTAATAACAATTTCGGAAGTACCTGCGCCTACGACATCAGCACCCATGGCATTCAAGAAGTTAGCCAAATCGATAATTTCAGGTTCCTGCGCAGCATTTTGAATTCTTGTTGAGCCTTCTGCCAAAACAGAAGCTAACATTATATTTTCGGTTGCACCAACTGAGGGAATATCCAAATAGATATCAGTACCGGTTAATTTTTTGGCTTTTGCATGTACATATCCGTTTTCTATTTTAACTGTAGTACCGAGTGATTCCAAACCTTTTATATGGAAGTCAACTTTTCTTTCACCGATAGCACATCCTCCGGGAAGTGCAACAACTGCTTCTTTACATCTTCCAACCAATGCACCCAAAACAACAAATGAAGCACGCATTCTGCTGACGTATTCGTATCCTGCTCTTACACTTGTTATTTCCGTTGCATCAATTACAATTGATTTTTCAGTTTTATCATATTTGGTTTTAACGCCCAATTGTTGAAGAACGCTCAACATAATGTTAACATCGGTTAGTTCGGGAACATTATATATTTTAGAAGCACCTTTTGCCAGAAGAGAAGCTGCCATAAGTTTTAATACTGCGTTTTTTGCACCGCTTATTGAAACTTCTCCCTTTAATTGTCTTCCGCCGATTATCCGAATTTTTTCAGTCAACGCTTTTTCTCCACAATGGTCATTTTATTCTCTTCATTATTATAATAATATAACTTATGCTTTTAGTGGTAAATAGATTAACTATTGTAAACACAATATTATTATATCATTCAAATATACTATGTTCTATAAAGTATTTATATATAAAATAGAGTAGGTAGAGCAGGATAAAAAATGAAAACAGATGAAGAGATACTGCAAATAGCGAAAGAAGCATCAGAGAGAGCATATTGTCCTTATTCAAAATTTCCGGTAGGAGCATGTGCTTTATATGAAAGCGGAAATTATTATTTTGGCTGTAACGTGGAAAATTCAAGTTACGGTTTGGGATTATGTGCCGAAAGAAATGCCATTTCTACGGCTATAGCACAGGGAGAAATTTCTAAACTTATTAAAATAGCTGTTTATTCTCCTAAATCAGATTTATGTTTTCCATGCGGAGCTTGCAGGCAATGGATTCAAGAATTTGCTCAAGGTTACAATACCGAAATTGTTTTACAAAACAACGGTATGGTACAAAAATATTACATTAATGATATTTTACCATATTCATTTAAATTATTATGATATAATAATATCAAATATACGAGGTTAGTTAATGGCTGATTACACCATAAATTATGAAGAGTTAGCGGAATATTTAAAAATATACAAGCAAACGGAAGATGAAAAGCAAAAAAAACATTTGCAGAATATTATAGTAATAACGGCAATGCCGTTGGTAAAAAGAATAGCAAGAGGTCTTGCAAGAAGAAATA
>CANQLK010000196.1 GCA_947624665.1 Candidatus Gastranaerophilales bacterium | reverse complement strand
ATCCATGTACGGTATGGAAGAAGCAAAAAAACAAGTTTTATTCCTATGTAATTCAGCTTGTGATATACTTATATCAAATAATATTAAATCAGATATTTTAAAAGGAATTGTATCCGATATTTCCGAAGGGATAAAAAAATGTTCTTAAACAGCAGTCCAGAAATAATATTCAATGGAATTGAAGCAGCAATAGTCGCCCAACTGTTAAAATTTATAGGGCATATAATAAAGACAAAAAAAGTTGATTTTCAAGTATTGGCAACAACCGGAGGAATGCCGAGCGCACATACTGCAGGAGTTATATCACTTTCAACCTCGGTAGGAATTATATGCGGTTTTGAATCGGTTGAATTTGCAATTGCATTAGGATATTCGCTTGTTGTAATGTATGATGCTGCAGGACTAAGAAGAGCTACGGGCAGAATAGCGGCCTGTTTAAATAAAATATGCGATGATTATTACTCTCAAGGTCAAGTTCCGGTTAAAAGACTCAAAGAACTGTTGGGACATACACCTTTTGAAGTTTTTGTCGGAGCAATTTTAGGAGTTTATATAACATTCGTTAATCATTTTTATTTATTTCGGTAATAAGTATGAATAACAAAATTATTTTTGATAATTTTTCGGATGCCGTTTGTGTTTTTAACAAAGACAATTCAATAGTCTATATGAATAGCGCATTTAAAGAATCTTTTCCCGATTTTACATCACTTTCAAGGTTCAAAAAAAGATTCAATTTTAACTTGTGTTTTCTCTCATCCGATAACATACAAAACGAAACCCCTATAGATTTAATGCTGAAAAGTAAAGAAAATTTTCATTCTTTATGCACATATCAAAATAGAAATGAAGAGTATGTATATTATTACATCTACACGTTTAAGTGGGATAAATACAATATAGCGGTATTCAAAGACATAACCTATACCGACAGGCTGTCCGTTTCGGAGAAAAAATACAATGATTTAAAAAAAGAATATGAACAAATATGTTCCTCGACACAAAAGTTTGCGAAATTACAGGAACATGCTCAGTCACAAATGCTTAAAATGGGCATAATAAATAAAATATCGCTTGTAATAAGAGAAACAAACAATATTGAAACGATTTTACATTCCGCATTGGATGAAATACAAAACCTTTTAGGTTCATATAAGACTTATTTTTCGAAGAAAGAAAAAAACGATTACAAAATCAAATTCGTGACGGACAAAGATAAAAGCTGTATCGGCAGTATTTGCGAATATGAAGATGAAGTTATAAAAAAAATAAAGGAAAAAGAAATTTCCGTAACTTCTTGCCTGAAAGAATATTTAAATTCAAAAGAGATATTAAATAAGGGAATAAAAAGAATAATAATTCCCGTACACAATAAAAACAAAATTTTAGGGATTATAGTTTCGTTAACAAAGCAGAAAATAAATATAGAGGACAATAAAGAGGTATTACAATCCATAGCAGTACAGCTTTCAAGTTCAATAATACAGGCAGAGTTAATAGAGCAATTAAATAAAAAGAATAAAAAGCTTGAAAAAACTTTATCAGAGCTAAAGAATACGCAAATGCATTTAATAAATACCGAGAAAATGGCATCAATCGGGCAATTGGTATCAGGCGTAGCTCATGAAATAAACACACCGTTAGCCTCAATAAGTTCAAATAATACGCTTATAAATAAAATTTTAATGAAATCGGAAACAATAAGTAAAAATGAGACAGACATACTGAAAGAATTAAATTCGATAGATATAGAAGCAGCAAAGAGAATATCCGACCTTGTTAAATCGTTAAAGAGATTTGTAAGATTGGATGAAGCGGAATTTCAAGAGGCAGACATAAACAGCGAACTTGATTTAACACTCAAGCTGATAGCGCATGAAACAAAAAATATAGAGATAGAAAGAGATTATGCAAAGCTTCCTCCGGTGCTATGCAGTGTAAATATGTTAAACCAAGTATTTATGAATTTATTGGTAAATGCATGTCAAAGCATAAAGGAGAAATCAAGCGGAGGAAAAATAAAGATTACGACAAAAGCAACCGACAAAAATTTAACGGTAAAAATAAAAGATAACGGTTGCGGAATTTCACGGGAAAATCAGAGTAAAATATTTTCAGTAGGTTTTACAACAAAGCAAGCGGGAATAGGAACGGGATTAGGGTTATCCATTTCAAAAAAAATAATAGAATTACACAAGGGAACAATAAGTTTTGAATCAAAAGAAAACGAGGGAACGAAATTTACTGTAACGATACCGTTATAAAAAATGTTTATTATATAATTTATAAAAAAGAGGTAAAAATGAGCATAAAAGCACCAAAAGGCACAAAAGACATATTGCCTGAAGAGATTGAGAATTGGCACAAAATTGAAAAAACGGCAGAAGATATTTTTTCAAAAGCGAATTTTAAAGAGATAAGAACACCGATATTTGAAGAAACAAACTTGTTTGAAAGAGGAGTCGGAGATACAACCGACATTGTAAACAAAGAGATGTATACTTTTATAAAAAGTGACAGGAGCCTAACATTAAGACCCGAGAACACAGCAG
>CANQLK010000195.1 GCA_947624665.1 Candidatus Gastranaerophilales bacterium | reverse complement strand
GTAAAAGATGTATATAACGGAAGGACTTGTTGAACAACATATACACGGCGCATTCGGATGTGATTTTATGAAATGCGAGATAAAAGAGCTTCTTGAAACGGCAAATAATCTGGCGGAATACGGTGTAACCGCCTTTTTCCCTACAGTAATGACTGATGATATTAATGTAATAAAAGACAGAATTAAAATTATACAAGAAGCGGCAAAGTTGCAAAAATCGAATACAGCACAAATTGCAGGTATTCACCTTGAAGGCCCTTTCATCAATCCCGAAAAATCAGGTATTCACGATAAAAAATACATTTTACCTTTGGATATTAATTTATACAAGGAAATAGAGGACACTTTTATTAAAATAGTTACGATTGCTCCCGAGCTTGATATAAAAGGCGATTTTGTCAATTATCTTATAAAATCCGGTGTTAAAGTATCTGCGGGTCACACAAAAACTAATGATTTATCAAAAGTTAATCAGGTTACACATCTTTATAATGCAATGACTAACTTTCATCACAGAGATAAAAACACTGTCACGGAAGCTCTTATAAATGATATTTATACTGAAATTATTGCTGATTCAATGCATGTAAGTGATGAAGTATTAAAACTGACATTTAAAATTAAGCCTATAGAAAAAATTCTTTTAATAAGCGATGCGCTTCCGCTTGCGCATAGCAATAAAACGGAACAAATGTTTGCAGGGCAAAATATATATAATAAAAACGGAAAACTTGTAAATAAAGACGGAGTTTTTGCAGGAAGTTCAATGTTTATTTCCGATATGATTAAAAATCTTGCGGACAAAAACATACTAAAATTTACAGATGCAATAAAAATCGCATCTGCAAACCAATTAAATTATCATAAACTAAATAATAAACTTAAGATATTTTGGAATGAATCAAATAAAATAAGTAAAATAGAGTTTATTTAAAAGATATTTTTATCAGTGGAAGTTTTTGCATAAAAACCGAACGGAACTTTTTTGAATGAGTTAATTTCTTTTTTAAGTTTATAATTTTCTTTATTCAGCTCATTAATTTTAAATCTCATAGTTTCATTTTCAGTTTTAACTCTGATAAGTTCCATAACAACATCATCCATCCCGTCAAGTTTTTCGTCCAAAACGGAAGTAATTCTGTCAGTCATATTTTTCTCAATGTTTCTGAGAGTTTCAACCAACTGAACAATAGAAGCACCCGAAATAGAATTTGTACCTTTGTGAATAACGTTTTTTGAAGGTACGGGTTGAGTTGAAGTTTTATTTGATTCGGAAGCCGATTTCAAATTCGTGATATCGTCTTTTGTGAAGAAAGTAAGACCTCTTTCATTTTTTTTAAGTCTTATATCTGCAACTTTACAAAGTTCTTGGATTTTAGAGTTATCTATTCCAAGAATTTCTCTAACTTCTTTCGGTGAAAATTCCTTATTGTTTTCTATTTCTTCTACCACTGACATTACCATTAAAATCCCCTTTAAAATGTATAAGCATGACACTTTATTTTATTATATATCTTTTAAGGATTTTTGTCTAAGAAATGCAATCATCTTTACATAACTTTTCATTTAATGGATTTATAAATTTATGATAGAATTAGAATAGAGCAGGTGGAGAGAACGAAATGAAGTGTATAATTTTGGCAGGTGGTTCAGGTGAAAGATTATGGCCTGTTTCCAGAGAGTTATATCCTAAATCATTATTAAACTTTTACGGGAATAACACATTAATACAAAGTATATTCGAGCTTGCATTAAAAATAACATCAGGCAGTAATATCATAACAATAACGAATGTAAGGCAATATTCCGATACAAAGATGCAGATAAAGGAGAAGTATAAAAATCCGATTATCATATCTGAGCCTATGTCAAAGGATACAGCGCCTGCAATAGCTTCCGCAATAACTTTTTTAGAAGGGAAAAAGGACGAAACGGTTGTAATATTACCCGTAGATTTTCAAATAAAAGATTACAATATATTCAAAAAAGCAACGGATGAGGCGAAGAAGCTCGCAAGAAAAGGATATATTGTAAGTTTCGGCATAAAACCCGAATATAATGAATACGGATACGGATATATACAAATCGAAAATACGCAGAAGGGTTTTAAAAGAGTAAAAAGATTCATTGAAAAACCAAAAAAGGAAGCTACAAGCGAATATATAAAACAAAAAGATTTTTATTGGAATTCGGGAATTTATATAGCAAAAATTTCGGTGTTAAAGGAAGCATTTGAGAAATACGCAAAAGAAATTAATTGCGGATTTACAAAAGAAATGTTTGATGATAACGGAAAAATAAAATATGAATATTATGAAAAGATACCTGAAATATCTATAGATTATGCGATAATGGAAAAAGCCGATAATATGGCGATGATAGAACTTGAAACAGAATGGAAAGATTACGGTTCTTGGCAGGCAATATACAGACACAGAGAAAAAGACAGTAATAATAATGTAATAGAAGGTAATGTTATAAGCGAGAATACTAAAGATTCTTTTATATATTCATCAAAAGAACTGATAGCAACCCTCGGGATAAAGAATACAATAGTAATAGAAACAGAAGATGCCGTTTTG
>CANQLK010000194.1 GCA_947624665.1 Candidatus Gastranaerophilales bacterium | reverse complement strand
TCAAGTGAATTCGTATTTTTTACGGGTTCATCGGGGGCAGGTAAATCAACATTAATAAAATTGCTTTACAGAGAAGAAATTCCGACTTCGGGAACTGTTATGATAGGGAACATAAATATTGCAAAACTGCCTGATGACAGAGTTCCGAATATCAGAAGATGTATGGGAATAGTTTTTCAAGACTATAAACTTCTTCAAAATGTAAGTGTATATGATAATATAGCACTTGTTATAAGAACACTGGGAATGCGTTCAAGAGAAATTCAGGAAAGAGTAACAGGAGCATTAAAAGTCGTAGGATTATTAAATAAAATGAATGCAAAACCCTGTGAACTTTCCGGCGGAGAACAGCAAAGAGTTAGTATTGCAAGAGCAATAGTTAACGGCCCACCGCTTTTAATAGCGGATGAACCTACAGGTAATCTTGACCCTAATAATTCAATGGAAATCATGCAGATTTTAGAACAAATTAATGAAAAAGGTATCACGGTTATTGTTTCTACTCACGATAAAGAAATTGTTAATTTCTTTAGAAAACGTGTAATAACTATGAATCAGGGACAAATCATCCGTGATGTTCAGGCAGGTACCTATGAATAATAAGAAAAAAATTATAAAAGAAACAGTAAAAAAACATATTCCTCAAAGACATTTGGCTTCTATCAGAATTCTTTACAGAATGTGTATGGAAACAATTTATGGAATAAGAAGAACAGGTTTGATAAATATTGCCATTATTGCAGCTATGGCAGCGATTTTGACTATTTTCGGAGCTTTATTCAGAACAAGTTTTTCTCTTGGTTCTATTGTTGATAAACTAGGTGATGCTTTTGAAATATCGGTTTATCTTAAGCCGAATATTGACCCTGTCTATATGTCATCAAGACTAAAGGAAGTCGAACATGTTAAAAAAATATCAATAAAAACAAAAGAACAGGCTTGGGAAGAAATGAACAAAGATATGGATGTTTCGGGCATGGAAAATCCGCTTCCCGACACATTACATATAACGGTTGATGATCCTGTAAATATTACAGCGGTTTGTGATGAAATAAAAAAAGTTTCGGGCATAGAAAATATGTCTTATGCGCAGGAAATAGCAAAGAAATTGCAAACCATAACGAATGTTTTTAATACAGTTACGATACTTGTGCTTATAACTGTAGCCATGCTCACAATAATAATAATCAATGCAACCATACAGCTTGTAATACATACAAGAAAAGAAGAGATAGAAATAATGCGATTAATGGGTGTAAGTAACTGGTATATAAAAATACCGTTAATATTACAGGGTGCGTTCTACGGTTTTTCGGGCGCATTAATATCATTAATACCATTAAATACCGTACAAAACGGACTGACAAGGCTTCATATTTTCATAAATATTCCGCAATCAGAGTTTGCTATGAATATTGTAATATTATGTTTATTCATAATGGCAATATTCTTTAGTGCGGGAGGAAGTTTATTATCTATAAAGAAGCATTTAGCTGTTTAATATAATAGGCAGGAAATTTTAGGACAAAGATACTTGAATTTAGAGATAAGTTTGTGATAATATCAGAATAACGCTTTGGAGAAGTGGCCGAGTAGGTTTAAGGCGGCACCCTGCTAAGGTGTTGTGTGGAGTAATCTGCACCCAGGGTTCGAATCCCTGCTTCTCCGTTTTTTTGTTTTTTATGTTGAATTTTCAAAGAAAAGGGATGAGAACCCATAAAGCGAAGCTTTATTCAGGTTCGAGCGAAATTTCCGTAGAACGAAGCGAATAAAATGAGCAAGTTCGATTATGTGAGGGCAAGCCGAATGACAGCGAAGCGAAATGAGGCACATGCCCGAGAGGTAGGAAATTTCAAGACATTCCCTGCTTCTCCGTTTTTGTTTTCTTTTTAATTACGTCCGACCGCCCAGCGGAGTCCTGCTGTTAATGCGACACCGTTTCTGCCGCCATTCTGAGCCATAGCTTGGGAATACATCATAAAGTTATCTTGCACTTTCTTTTGAATTCCAAGTCCGTATTGAACATAGGGTTTTATTGTCATATCAGGCAACACAACATTATTAGCGGTAACTTTTGAATCATTAATTAAATTCCAAATCATATTAACGGCGATATAGGGTTGCCATCCTGATTCGGAATTCATAATAAATTTAACACCCGGAGCCATTTGAATAACATGCGTGGGAGTTGAGTTAATTCTGACTCCTGCTCCATTAGTATAATCGAAATTATTAATGAAAGAATATGCTATTAACATACTCGGTTGGAAAATAAATCTGCCGTCATTCATTTCAAAGTTATAACCGAATTTATCGGCAATGCCTGCAGTGAGCATGGTATAGTCTTCGTTTCCGTACATACTTGAGCTATCGCCAATAATACTGCCGACACTTAAGTTAGTAGAATTATAGAAATTTCCTTTGTACAGGGTAAATGTTGAGCCTATAGTTCCGCCGTTTAAATAGGTATCAACACCCGAGTATCTTTGACTTGCGCCGTTATATCCTATATAACCTGTAAGAACACTATCCCATCCGTTTTTATGAGATACCATTTCCGAATCATATCCGATTAAAGACCCGTATGAGATA
>CANQLK010000193.1 GCA_947624665.1 Candidatus Gastranaerophilales bacterium | reverse complement strand
CCTTAACTTTTATAACACCCGTTGTATTAACGGTTCCGCTTAGTATTTCATCACCTTCTTTTACACTAACGGGAACACTTTCACCCGTTAAAGATGACTTATCAACCATTGACTCACCTTCAATTATTACCCCGTCTAACGGAACTTTTTCTCCGGGTTTTATTACTATAGTCGAATTTATTTTAACATTTTCAGGACTGCAAATTTCAATAATCCCGTTTTCTTCAACATTTGCATATTCAGGTCTGAAATCCATAAGCTTAGTTATGGATTTTCTTGTTTTATCAACGGCTTTATCCTGAAAATGGTCGCCTAAAAGATATAATATCATTACCATTACGGCTTCAGGGTATTCTTTAATACATATAGCACCGATAGTTGCTATAGTCATCAGAAAATTTTCGTCAAAAAAATCTTTTGAAAATATATTTTTAATCGAATTTTTTAAAACGTGATACCCTGCAATAATATAAGACAATACATATCCGAACGTTTTTATATTATCAGGCAGAAACAAAGTCACAACCAGTACAAATACGGCAAGATACAATCTTCCTATATGACCTTTAGCGTGAATTTCTTTTCTTTTCTCACAAACCAATCCGTTATTAATATCATGCATTTTTATATTCCGTATTGACTGTTTTGTTAATAGTATAGTTTAATATAAGCATATCGGCAACTTTATTAATTACAATGTCGGAGGTCATTATAATGCCTGAAATAAATGTCTGTTTATCTTGCGATGATAATTATGCTAAACATGCAGGTGTTGTTATAGCTTCCATACTTTTTAATGCCGATAAAAACGATAAGCTTTCAATATATATTCTTGACGGCGGTATTTCACAAGAAGCCAAACAAAAAATTTTTGAACTTAAAAAAATTAAAGACTCTTCTATTAACTTTATTGATATTGATGAAAATTTATTTGATGAATATAAAAAAGTTAAAACGCATTTTTATATAACACTTCCCACTTATTACAGACTGAAATTGCCGTCATTACTTCCGAATGTTGACAGGATTATTTATTTTGACTGCGATTTCGTTGTATGTACAAGCCTCTATGAACTGTTCAATAAAGAAATCGGCTCAAATATTATAGCAGGAGTTCACGATACAAACAGAAAAAGAGTCAAACAAAATCCCACTTATATTAATGCAGGCATGATTTTATTTGATTTAAGAAGAATGCGTGAAGAAAACATAGAAGATGCCTTTTTAAAATATACAAAAGAGAACTCCGAGACAATAACAATGGGCGATCAGGAGATTATAAATGAAGTTCTGAAGGGGAAAATACGGATTATAGAAGATGAATGGAACGTACAATCAAGCAACTTTTTGAACCGCTCATCATACACAAAACACCCAAAAGCCATTCATATACTTGCTAAACCTTGGATATATGCAACTGCAAGCGTTCATAAAAAAGAATATTTTAAATATCTTCAACTCACCCCTTGGGCTTTAAGTGAAGAAGAATATAAACATTGGACAACAGATAACGAAAGAGCTTCAATATTAGCCTACCTGAAAAGAAGACCTTTTGTATTTTTGCGCCCGAGATTTTATGAAGCCGTCTTTAAAACTTATATTTTAAAATGATTTTTTAAGTTTTTTGTTTTTTACTTTGAATTTGAAGAAAAAATTTGCTGTTTTTTTATTTGAAATTTTTTAATATTAGAGATAGTATCTATAAAGAGAATTCAAGATTATGAGTACGCAAAAAGACTTAACGGAAGGAAACTTAGTATCATCATTGCTGTTTTTTGCACTGCCGTATATTGGTGCAAATTTTTTACAGGCATTATACGGTGCTGCTGATTTATTTATAGTAGGAAAGTTCTGTGACAGTTCTGTTATATCAGCTGTCGGTACCGGTTCACAATTACTCCAGACACTGATTTTCTTTATTACAGGCTTAACAGTCAGTGCTACTGTTCTTATCGGAAAAGCATTCGGTGCAAAGCAATATGAGAATATTATTAAAATTATTAACACAATGACAATTTGTTTCATTTTTGCAGCCATACTATTAAGCAGTTTAATCATAATGTTTGATACCGAATTGTTAAATCTGTTAAAAACACCTCAGGAAGCTTTTAATTCTACAAAAAATTATATATTTGTATGTTCTCTGGGGTTAATTTTTATCTTTGCTTATAATGCAATAAGTGCGGTTCTGAGAGGACTCGGGAATTCAGTCACACCTATGTATTTTGTGGCAATTTCATGTGTAATAAACATTATCGGCGATATTATTTTAGTAGGCAAATTAGGTATGGGAGCTAAAGGTGCCGCAGTCGCAACGGTATTTTCTCAAGCCGTAAGTGTAATTATAGGAATTATTTATTTAAAAAAGGGAAATTTTGTATTTAAATTTAAATTCAGAGGGGTGAAATTTGATATTCAGACGGCAAAAGACCTGTTTAAAATCGGACTTCCCTTATCGCTGCAAGATACTTTAATTCCGCTTTCATTTTTATTTCTATTTTCTCTTGCAAACTCAATGGGAGTTTCATCTTCTGCCGCTTACAGTTCCGTTATAAGATTAAATGCCTTTCTGATGCTTCCTGCGGGGTCATTTTCCATGGCG
>CANQLK010000192.1 GCA_947624665.1 Candidatus Gastranaerophilales bacterium | reverse complement strand
CATAATTAATGAAGAAACTATATAGTGTTTTTATAATATTTTTAATTTGTTTATTTATATTCTTCACTTTTGATTTTTTGCAATATAAACAAGAATGTAATCAGTTTAAAGAAACAAACGCTAATAATCTATATCCCCCCCCCAAACAATATATTAGTTTTTTTACAAATGAGGTCGGGTATACACTCAATCAATTAAAAGATTTTCCGGAAAATCAAGATTTTTTTAGATCAAATATTGCTAATTCTGACTTAAATACTCTTCCTCCGATTATAATTTTTGGCTGTTCTTTCGCATTTGGAACTTTTTTAAATGATAATCAAACTTTTACTTATAAATTAACAAAATTGACAAAAAGAAATACCTATAATAAAGCACTTGAAGCTTGCGGAATACAACATATGTTTTATTTTCTTTCTAATGAAAAATTTTATAATGATTTTTCTTCTAATCCTCCCGAATATGTAATTTATGTTTATATTCCATCACATCTTCAAAGACTTAACAGCAATATTTTTCCGGAGAGTTTATCGCTAAATGGGAAACTTTTACTATACAAGTTAAAGGATAATGACTTAAAAATGGAGAAAAACACCTCCATACTTTTTAAATCTTTTTTAATAAAAAAAATTTTTTATTTAATAGATGAAAAAAATAATCAGGCTACTCTTGAGAATAATTATAAAAAGTTTATATTGGCAAATGAACTGTTCAAACAAAGCAAAAAAAAACTGGAAGAACATTATCCGAATATAAAATTTGTAATTCTAAAATATAATGTAGAAAATGAATGTGATTTGAAATACGAAATGCCATTTATGTGGGATGTTTTAAAAAAAGAAGGATTTATAATTATCAATAGTGAAGACTTGATAGGAAGAAAATTCAAAGACTTTAGCGAAGATTCGACATATGACGGATATCACCCATCGGAGAAAGCTTGGGATTTATTAATACCTCAATTAGTAAAAAAATTGAATTTATAAAATTCAACAAATTTAATCCGGTGTCGCAACGTTACGCTTGCTGTCTTGAAATTGCTTTGCGCTCGGTCTTGTCGCTCCTTCGGCTGCCGCCTTGTACTCGCTTCCAACCTCGCTTTCCGGACTTCGTCCGTCCGCAATTTCGCTGTCTTGTAACCTTTTCTATACGCCACTCGCAAATTTTTACTCACAACTTCGGATTATCGTAAAAAATTACTCGGACAACTAAATATCAAATCTGTTATAAATTTCCTGAATATTATTAAGGTAATCATCAATATTAAAACATGCGTTGATTTCTTTTTCAGTCAATATTTTCAGAATATCATCATCCTTTAAAAGATTACTTAAAAAGCTTCCGTTGTTATTAAATGCATCCAAAGCGTTTCTTTGAACCAGTTTATACGCTTCTTCCCTTAAAAGACCTTTTGAACAAAGTAATAATAAAACTTTTTGAGAAAATACTATTCCGCCGAACAAATTGGTATTTTTAAGCATATTTTCTTTATGCACAACAAGGTTTTTGATGGTATTATCAAGCCGCTTAAGCATATAATCAATTAAAATGCTTGTATCAGGAAAGATAATTCTTTCAACACTGCTGTGTGAGATATCTCTTTCGTGCCATAACGGAATATCTTCCATTGCAGCAATGGAATTTGCACGGACAACTCTTGCCAATCCCGACAAATTTTCGGCAGATATGGGATTTTTTTTATGAGGCATAGCGGAAGACCCCTTTTGCCCCTTTTTAAATCCTTCTTCCGCTTCCAACACTTCTGTCCGCTGTAAATGTCTTAATTCAGTTGCAATTTGCTCTATAATACTTCCTATTAAAGCGAGTGCTTGAATATATTGAGCGTGTATATCTCTTGCTATTACCTGAGTTGAAAATTTTGCGGGTTTTAAGTTCAAAATTTCACATGCCAGCCGTTCAACGTCGGGTGAAATATTACTGTATGTACCTACTGGCCCTGAAATTTGACCGACTCGAGCTTCTTCAAGCGCTTTTTCTAAGTTTCTTTTGTTACGTTCAAATAAATCAATCCAGCCGCATAATTTAACTCCGAAGGTCATAGGTTCTGCGTGAACTCCGTGTGACCTGCCTATACATACGGTATTTTTATGTTCTTTTGCCTTTAATTTTAACGTATTTATTATATTATCGATATCTTTTAAAATAATTTTTCCCGAATCCTGCATTTGAAGTGCGAGTGCAGTATCTATAACGTCTGAGCTTGTCATTCCCATGTGTATATAGCGGGAATTTTCCCCAACATTTTCATTTACGTTAGTTAAGAACGCTATTAAATCGTGGTTTACTTCACGTTCTATTTCATCAATTCTTTCTACGGAAAAAGAGGCGTTATTAAGAATTTCATTCAATACCTCATCCGAAATCACTCCCAGTTTATTGTATGCCTTACAAACAGCCAATTCCACATCAAGGTAGTATTTGAATTTAGAATTCAAATCCCAAATTTGTTTCATTTCCGCTTCACAATATCTGTCTATCATATCCGCCTCTTAATTTTGCAATTTTATTTTACTATAGTAACATATATTGTTCAATAATAAGCGTTTATGCTAGTATAAAGTAAAATTGTCCGAGTAAATTTTTATGATAAGCCGAAGGGGTGAGTAAAAATTTGCGAGTGGCGAAATTGCGGACGGACAAAGTCCGGTAAGCGAGGTCGGAAGCGAGTACAAGGCGGTAGCCGAAGGAGCGACAAG
>CANQLK010000191.1 GCA_947624665.1 Candidatus Gastranaerophilales bacterium | reverse complement strand
TGATACTTAATCATTTTGCTCGGCAGAGTGCCACAAGCCCATGTTGCTTTGATATTTAGTTTTCAAGGCTGATGACTTGCTCTTCTGTTGTCGACTCTCGTCTGTATTGATATCTTATCAGTACCGCAAGTCCTCTTTTGTAGTTCCACTGTCTGATGTTAACAGCCATGTGAACTTGACCTTATTTACATTATCATCAACATTTGCTGCAGTCAAGTATGTGGTTTATTAAAATTAAATATCGGCTCTCTTCCTATATTCATTAAGTAATGCTGCACCTATTACCCCCGAAAAATCTCCGAGCTGTGCCTTTTTAAATCGTATTTCCATTGCAGGAGTCGGTAGTGATTTTATTTTCGCCGTTTCTATAGTCTTTTTATAAAAATATTCTATTGCATTCATTAAACCGCCGCCCAAAATTATTAATGAAGGATTATAAAAATTATTTATTCCCGCAATCCCCGAAGCCAAATATTCCGATGCCTCATCAATTATCTGCTTGACTAATTCGTCGTTATTCTCAAGTGCTTTTCTTATCATGCTTGTTTTTATTGGCTTATCCTCTTGCAGATAATTTTCTATGTCGGATTTTCTGCCTTTTCTTAAAGCACCCGTAATCCTTTTTTCTATAGCCAATCTTGAAGCATAAGCTTCCAAACATCCGCAGCCTCCGCAGCCGCATGAACGTCCTCCCGTATCTACAATTAAATGACCAATCTCTCCGGCCGTACCGGTAGAACCGTATCTTAAAAGTCCGTTTTCGACAATGCCTGCACCTATTCCTGTTCCGACAAATATACAGATAAAATCATTTTCATTCTTACCGGCTCCAAAATACATTTCTCCTATGGTCGCCGTTTCTACGTCATTACCAAGTAATACGGGTTTATTAAATTCGTTCTCCAGTATTTCTTTTATGTTAATGTTGGAAAAATCTATGTTAGGTGCGTTTATTATTATCCCTTTTTTTCTGTCGGTCTGTCCTGCAACTCCTATTCCTATATTCTCTATTTCTTTTATATCGATTTTGCTTTCTTCCAGTACCGTATATACTGATTTTATTACCTTTTGAATGACTCTTTCGCTGCCTTTATCTTTTTTTGTTTTCTTTTTTACCGAAGAAATAACTTCTCCGTTTTCTATATCGACGATTCCCGTTAGTATTTTTGTTGCGCCCAAGTCTATTCCTATTGAAAATTTGCCCATTTTACACCTATTTTTATCTGTTCTCTTATTATATCATTTTTTATACTTTTTTTCGTAATTCATATTTTTTAGGGTTTAAAATATGCCATGATTAGGGTATAATATCCTAGTATAGTTTATGGAGGCAAAAAATAAATGCGCATTACTGTTAAAGGGCGAAACATTGAAATCACTGACCCTATTCGTGCTTATGCAGAAGAAAAAATCGGCAAGGTTATGAATCATTATGACCAAATTCAATCCATTGATGTTGTTCTTAATGTTATAAAAAATCCTTCCGTATCCTTAAGCCACACTGCTGAAGTTATTTGTAAATTTGTTTCGGGTTCTGTTAAAGCCGAAGAAAGTGCTGAATCAATGTATGCAAGTATTGACCTTGTTGCTGATAAAATTAACAGACAGGTTAAAAAATTTAAAGAAAAACAGATTACTTCTTCAAAAAATGCTTCAATCAGAACGGATGTTCCCGAAGATGAAGAAGAAAAAGAACCGGCAGCTGATTAGTTTACTTTCTTTAATAATATAAAAAAGAACCCTTTTGGGTTCTTTTTTGTTTATATATATTTAAATTACTATCCTTTATTTGTTATTTTATCTCTCGTATAATTTATAAGTCCGCCTTTATCCACTATTTTTTGTATCTCTTTAGGATATTCACTGCACTTGTATTCTTTTCCCGTTGTAAGATTCTTTACTATACCTGTTGATAAATCGTATTCTATTTCATCATTCTTGCTTGTTTCATCACTTAAATAAGGATGCTCCAGTATCGCCAAACCTATATTTATTGCGTTTCTGTAAAATATTCTTGCAAAACTTTTTGCAATTATTAATGAAATTCCCGATGCTTTTATTGCAATGGGAGCATGTTCTCTGGAACTTCCGCAGCCAAAATTTTCACCGCTGACTATTATATCTCCTTCTTTTACTTCTTTCGCAAATGTTTTATCCAAATCTTCCATGCAGTGTTCTGCTAATTCTTCCTTTGAACTCGTATTTAAATATCTGGCCGGAATAATTACGTCAGTATCTATATTATCACCATATTTCCATACTCTTGATTTATTCATTTTTCTCTTTACTTCCTATTTTATTTGTACTATACTAATTATACAATTACATGCTTGAAATGTTAATAACGTTACTAAAAAAGGAGATTTAGATGATGGAAATGATTGGTGAAGCAGCAGGACAAATCTGGAATTATTTAAACGAAAACGGTGAAACATCACTGGCAAAAATGAAAAAAGATTTGGATCTTAAAGCTAATTTCGCTGAAATGGGCTTGGGTTGGTTAGCTCGTGAAGGTAAAGTTGAAATGTCTAAGAAAGGTACTTCTACTAATATAAAATTGGTTTAGTTTTATTAATAAATTGAAAGTCCGACTTTGTGTCGGACTTTTTTTGTGTAAAAATATATTTTGTTGTTATTAATGTTAAGGATAAGTTAAGGATATTTAAATGGAACAGGTTAAAATAAAAGAAGAATTTCTTAATCAGGCTATATTAATTTCAAGAGGTGCCGAAGTATTGCCCGGTGGGGTTGAAG
>CANQLK010000190.1 GCA_947624665.1 Candidatus Gastranaerophilales bacterium | reverse complement strand
GCGGTGATGTCGGGTTCGGAAAAACGGAAGTCGCAATAAGAGCAATATTTAAAGCGGTAATGTCGGGTAAACAATGTGCAATTGTTGTTCCTACAACTATACTTGCACTTCAGCATTATCAAACAATATCCGAAAGATTTAAACCGTTCCCCGTAAAAGTAGAATTGCTTTCAAGATTTAAAAGCCATAAAGAGCAGAAAGAAATTATAAAAAAACTTATTTTAGGTGAAATTGATGTAATAATAGGCACACACAGGCTTTTACAGGATGATGTTCAATTCAAAGATTTAGGCTTGCTTGTAATTGACGAGGAGCATAAGTTTGGAGTGGCGCATAAAGAGAAGTTGAAGCGGTTAAAAAAGAATATAGATATTCTTACGATGAGTGCAACTCCTATTCCAAGAACACTATATATGTCATTATCGGGCATAAAAGATATGAGTATAATAAATACCGCCCCGACAAACAGGCTTCCTATCAAAACAACGGTATCTGAATACAAAGAAAATATTGTAAAAAATGCCATAAATTATGAAATTGAAAGAGAAGGACAGGTATTTTACCTGTATAACAGGGTAGAGAGCATATATGAATTTGCTCAAAACTTGAAAGAACTTATGCCGAATATCCGATTAGCCGTTGCCCACGGACAAATGGATAAAAATGAACTTGAAAAAATTATGACCGATTTTTTAAATAAAGAATATGATGTATTGTTATGTACTACAATAATTGAATCAGGATTGGACATACAGAATGCAAATACAATGATAATACACGATGCCGATAAATTCGGACTGGCACAGCTTTATCAAATACGAGGCAGAGTTGGAAGAACGGACAGACAAGCATTTTGTTACTGTTTCTATAAAAGCGGAAAAACATTAACGCAGGATGCAATAAAAAGGCTGAAATATATACGGGAGTTTACGACTCTGGGAAGCGGATATCAAATAGCTATGCGGGATATTGAGATAAGGGGAGTAGGTAATATACTTGGAACAAAACAGCACGGGCAAATGGTAAACGTAGGTTTTGATACGTATTGCCAAATGCTTGAAGATGCGATATTGGAGATAAAAGACGGGCAGGTCATAGAACGCAAACCTGCGATTGTTGATATAAATGTAACTGCTTATATTCCCGATGAATGGGTAGGCTCTAAAGAGCAGAAAATGATAGAATATAAACGGCTTGCCGATGTTAAATCAATTAACGAACTCGAAATAATACAATCTGAATGGAAAGACAGATTTTCAAAGATATCCGAGCCTGTTAATAATTTAATAAAACTTGTACATTTAAGGCTTTTAGCGGGTCAGGCGGGAATATCTTTAATAAGAGAAACAGACTCTTGCATAAGAATTTATACCAATCTGTCCAAAGGCGAATGGAACCTGATAACTGCCAATGCGGATAAAAATATTACGAAATATATAAAATATACATTAGCCCCAAATACTTGCACAGAGGGTAAAAGTATACTATTGTTAAACTCAAAGATTTTTAATTTTGAAGAATTGTTTAACATTCTTTCGGGTTTATTTTATCATATATTGAAGATAGGTTATGATTATAATTTGAATAAAAAGGATTAATCTAAGGAGAAAATACATGAACAAATTAAAAATCGCATTCTTTGCTTTACTTGCAATGATTGTTTTTACAGGATGTTCACTTAAAAAAAGCGACAGCGATATTATTAAAATCAATGATACTGTAATAACCAAAGCGGAATTTGATAAAGCTTATGAATCGGCAACATCAAATAATATGTTTGCTCAAATGGGAATAAATTTAAAAGACGACCCTAATAACATTTTTGCTTTGATGATGAGAGAAAAAGTGGTTTCCGAGCTGATTGTTAAAGCTATTTTAAACGAAGAAATGGAAAAAAATAAAATTACCGTTTCAAAAGATGAAATTGCAAGTGCCGAAAAAGAAATAACAGGCAAATTCGGCTCAAAAGAACAATTTATGCAGGTTCTTAAAATCAACGGTGTATCTTATGATAAATTTAAAAAAGATATGGAAGAAGAAATAAAATTAAAGAAATTCGTTGATTCTATAGCCATGGTATCCGTTGGCGAAAGCGAAGCTAAAAAATACTATGATGAAAACATAGATAAATTTAAATATCCAAAAAGAGTCAGAGCTTCTCATATCCTTATATCATCAAACCCCGAACAAATTAAAGCTAAATTAAAAGAAGAAAACAAAGATATATCAGATGAAGAACTTCAAACAAAAACCGATGAAATAATGGCTGCAAACAAAGCAAAAGCCGAAGAAATACAAAAACAGGTTAAAAAAGCACCGTCAACATTTGCAAAAGTTGCAAAAGAAAAATCTCAAGATACTACAAGCGCAATAAGAGGCGGAGATTTAGGATTCTTTGCTAAAGAAGAAATGGTAGAAGCTTTTTCCGATAAAGCATTTTCAATGGCTCCTAACACTATAAGCGAAGTAGTTCAAACCCCGTACGGATATCATATAATTATGGTTACGGATAGAACAGAACCGGGAACCGTCGCTTTTGATAAGGCTAAAAAAGATATTATTAACTATTTGGAAAGCCTTGATAAAGTTGATATCCTGAAAAATAAAGTTGAAAATCTAAGAAGAGAAGCTAAAATAGAATACTTTGACGAAAATTATAATCCTGAAGTTATTCAACAGAAAATAAAAGAAGCCGCAAAAGATAATCCGCAGGCTCAAAATAACTTTGATAATCAACAAAATCAACAAAACAAAGAAAATAAATAAC
>CANQLK010000189.1 GCA_947624665.1 Candidatus Gastranaerophilales bacterium | reverse complement strand
CGGTGAAATTAAAGAATCAGTTTTTAATCCTATTGACTATTTTGAGCCTAAAGAAGCAAGAAGATTAGATAAATTCTTGCAATATGCAATAGTTGCGGCGAGAGAAGCCGTAGAAGATTCCGGTATTAAAAATTCGGATATTGACCCGTACAGATTCGGATGTATAGTAGGTTCTGCCGCAGGCGGCTTCCATACTATCGAAAAAAGTTATGCCGATATGTTGAATAAAGGACCTACAAAATGTTCCCCGTTTACTATTCCAATGTTGATATGCGATATGGGTGCAGGAAAAATTTCAATAGAGATGGGAGCAAAAGGTGTTAATAAAGCGGTTGTTTCTGCATGCGCTACTGCTGCTCATTGTATTGGTGATGCATTTAGAGCTATACAATACGGTGATGCTGATGCCGTTATTGCAGGAGGCAGTGAGGCTGTTATTTGTACAATCGGATTAGGCTCTTTTACGGCTGCAAAAACACTTTCAAAAAGAAATGACGAACCTACAAAAGCATCAAGACCTTATGATAAAGACAGAGATGGTTTTGTAATGGCAGAAGGTGCAGGTATATTAATACTGGAAGAGTTAGAACATGCAAAGAAAAGAGGGGCTAAAATTTATGCCGAAGTTATCGGCTTCGGTCAAACAGGTGATGCTCACGATGTTGTAGCTCCTTGTCCTGACGGTTCAAGTGCTGCTAAAGCTATGGAATTTGCTCTGAATGATGCAGGTATTAAACCAACCGATGTCCAATATATTAATACGCATGGCACAAGTACTCATCTTGGAGATATTGCTGAAACTTTAGCTATTTCCAAAGTATTCGGGGACAGAAAACAAAATCCGAAATTAAGAGTCAGCTCAACAAAATCTGAAACAGGTCACATGCTTGGTGCTTCAGGCGCTGTCGAATCGGTTATTTGCATTGATACAATTAATCATGGAATTATTCCTCCGACTATCAATTTGGAAAATGTTGATGAAGAGGTAGCGGATTTGAATTATGTTCCGAATAAAGCCGAAAAGTTGCCTGTTGATATAGCGTTAACCAATTCCTTCGGTTTCGGCGGACATAATGCTGTTTTAATATTCAAGAAGTTTAATTAGTTTTATAAAAAAGAGCAAATGTTTAATTTGCTCTTTTTTTTGTTTAGTTAATTTTAGTTATATCTTTTTTTGGAACACTGATTTGTTTTATGTTAAACATGTCTTCAAGTCCTTCTGTTATTAGCGGATTTACAATATTTGGACAGCAAGGACCAAGAAAAATATTTTTTATATTTAAATATAGTAAATTAAATATATGAGTTATTGTATTGTAATTGCAATCGGGGAAGAAAATTCCGATACGTTTATTAATGTCCGGAACTTCTTCAATAAGTTTTTCTATTATTAAATATAATATTTCAAAGTTATAGTATGAATTTACCTGTAAGATATTTTTCTTTTCAAAACTTTTTGCAAACGAGATTATAAAATTATCATCTTTGCAATCATTAAAGAAGTCATAAATATATTCGCTGTTTTTGCGGAATTTATCCTGTAGTCCTATTATAAATATATTTTTTATTTCATTTTTTTTGATTTTATTAATAACAATTTTAATATTATTAATAATTTCTTGCTTATCAAAACCTATAACCAATGATTCTTCTTCGGAGTCGGAAGTAAATCCGTCGGATTGAAGCGCATAGTCAATCATTTCCGAATAATCATTATCAGAAATTGTGCTGATGCCCAAAGACGGATATTTTGCCGAGGTGTATATTTGTCCTCTTATTGTATCTATTTTCGGGATTGCATTACCTGTAATATAAATCGGACCCGGAAATTCCGCAAAATCCAGTGAAAAATTATTATTATGTCTTTGGTAGTGTCCTATTAAATTCTTGTTGCTGCATAGTTTTTCATATTGAAAAGCCTCTATCATCCCGTTATGAGTATATATGTTTATATTTTTGTTCTCTGCTGCTTTAAGTAAATTTTCAATATCCTTAAAACTTTTTCCTGAAACAAGTATCGATTTCCCTTGTTTTCGCTGCAGAGAAACTCTGTTTTTTATAATAGGTCCGTACTTCTCGTTTATTTTTCTATATAGTTCTTTAGTTGTTTTATATCCGTATTTTGAAAAATCATTTATTACGGAAATAAGTTCTTTTTCCGATAATGTTAAAAAGTTGGTGGCGTTAAATAATTTCAGAACTGCTTCTTTTGCTTCTTTAAAATCTTCATTATAACTTTTTAATTCAATAATGCTGTTGCAAGCATTTAAGACAATACATAAAATTATTTCATATAAACTTTTTTTCTTTTTATCAATGTTTTTAAACGGAATTTTATTATTTTTATTTCTTTCTTCATCATTCAGCATTTTTAATATTATGTCTTTTGAAGAAAGGTTTTCATTATTATCAGGTAGCAGTTCGGGTTTAATGTTCAACTCATTGCATTTTGCTTCATACATTTTTCTTATCATTACTTTGTTGTTATAAAGGTCTTCAATAATAACAAAGAAGCTTTCTTTTTTAAAATCAAGATTAACAATTAAAACTGAAATAAATTCTATAATTTTGTCTAAATATAAATACATATCTGTATTTAAGTCGATAAGCTTTTGAACATAATAAGCTACTTTTTGCAGTTCAAAAATGAACATTTCTTTAATAGCATTAACATAAGGGTCATTAGCAAAGATTGATGGGGTGTTTGTTCCAGTGCATAAAGGATTATAGTAAAAAAATTTGTTCATTATTCCTCCTTAATCTTCCAATAAAGCATCCAAAGTTCCCGAATTATTCATTTTCTCAAGAACGTCATACCCGCCAAT
>CANQLK010000188.1 GCA_947624665.1 Candidatus Gastranaerophilales bacterium | reverse complement strand
GACAGCGAAATTGCGGACGGACAAAGTCCGGTAAGCGAGGTCGGAAGCGAATACAAGGCGGCAGCCGAAGGAGCGACTAGACCGAGCGCAAAGCAATTTCAAGACAGCGAAATTGCGGACGGACAAAGTCCGGTAAGCGAGGTCGGAAGCGAATACAAGGCGGCAGCCGAAGGAGCGACTAGACCGAGCGCAAAGCAATTTCAAGACAGCGAAATTGCGGACGGACAAAGTCCGGTAAGCGAGGTCGGAAGCGAATACAAGGCGGCAGCCGAAGGAGCGACAAGACCGAGCGCAAAGCAATTTCAAGACAGCAAGCATAATGTTACGACAAAAGATTAAATAAAAAGGATTAAAATTATGGCAGATAATATGGAAGAAATTTATTGCCCCGCTTGCGGCAAAAAAATGGAAAAGGTCTTTATGGACAAACAAAATTTATACCTTGACGTTTGTCTTAACGGTTGCGGAGGTATTTATTTTGATAACAGAGAATTTTATAAATTTGATGAAGAAAGTGAAGATATTACACCTTTAGTTAAGGCATTGGAAAACAAAGAATTTAAAGAAAACGACGAAACAGCGCAAAGATTTTGTCCCGTTTGCGGTATGAAAATGGTAAAAAATGTTATGAAATCTGCCGAGATTAATATTGAAGTGGATGACTGCTATTCCTGCGGAGGAAAATTTATCGACAACAAAGAGCTTCAAGCTATAAGAAATCAATATCCTACAGAAAAAGAAAGAGTTGAGGCTGCTCTGAAAGATGTTTATATTAATATCGGTGAAGAACTGCAAAAAATTCAGCTTGAACATGATGAACACATGAAAAGACCGAGTCTTACTATGAGAGCAATTAAATACAATTTAAAGAAAAATGATGACAGACTTAACGATATAACACAAAAAACCATTGATAATATAAATAAAAATTTAGAATAAAAAAAAGTCCCAATTAGGGACTTTTTTAATTTTGTTTTATTTTTTTAGATATCCGCTTTTTCAACAATTTCATCAGGAATATCAACATTGGAATATACATTTTGTATATCATCATGTTCTTCTAATTTGGAAATCAAGCGTAAAATACTTGCTGCAGTTTTTTCATCGGTAATTTCGATTAAATTTTCGGCAATTCTTGTAAGTTCGGCAGATGTTCCTTTAAATCCGTTTTGTTCCAAAGTTTCAACACAAGATTGAAAATCCTCGGGTGTGGTTATAACTTTGTACATATCATCTTCATCAACAACATCCTGAGCATTAGCTTCAATCGCGGCTTCAAAAAGCTTATCAAAATCAGTAGTTTCTTTGTCAAATTCAATTACGCCTACTTGTTTAAACATCCAACCTACACAACCTGTTTCACCGAGATTGCCCCCGAATTTTGTAAAATAGCTTCTTATATCGCCCGCAGTTCTATTTCTGTTATCAGTCATAGCTTCAATAAAAATAGCACTGCCGCCTGCTCCGTAGCCTTCATAGGTAAGTTCTTCAACATTATCGGCGCCGCCGGAACCTGAACCTTTTTCTATAGCTCTTTTTATATTGTCATTAGGAAGTCCTGCTGCTTTTGCTCTATCTATGGCTGTTCTTAAACGGAAGTTACCCGCAGGATCTCCGCCGCCTAATTTAGCTGCTACTATTATTTCTCTTGAAAATTTTTGGAATGTAACACCTCTTGCCGCATCTACTGCCGCCTTTTTATGTTTTATTGTTGACCACTTTGAATGTCCTGACATATATTTCCTTTCACATATTGTCTAATTTTACTTTTATTGTAATATAAAATTATGGAAAATGAAATAAATAACGAAATACAATCAGCTCTTGATTATTTTAAAGCTTCCGATTACGAGAAAGCTGCCGACTTATTTATTAAAGCTCTGGACTCGGACAAAAATAATCCTAATATATTAAATAACATAGGACTTTGTTATTCTAAACTGGCTAAAGACGATTTAGCCGAAGAATATTTTATAAAAGCTTTATCTTTTAATTCCAAGGCAGTTCAAACATACATAAACCTTGCCGATGTCTATTTCAGAAACAAAAAAATTGCTGATGCAATCAATCTTTTGGAAAACGGAGTTACCCTTATGCCAAAAGAAATTGCTCTTAAACATTATTTATCCCGCTTCTATCTTGAAGATTGCAGATATGATTTAGCGATGGATCAATTATTTGAAATTTTGGATATAGACGGTGATAATCTCGATGCATATTGGGATTTGGGCAATATTCAATTTGAATTGGGAGATTATGACAGTGCTGTCGACAACTATGAAAATGTTCTTGAAAAAGTTACAAATAATGCCGTTTTGTATTATCAAACCGCAATTGCTTATGAAGCTGCCGACAATACGGATAAAGCAATATCTAACCATTTAAAAGCCATATCTTGTAACGAGAATTTCCATCCGTCCTATAAAAAGTTGGGAATCCTTTTTATGGCTAGAAATGACAATGAAAGCGCAATTGAGTATTTTCAGGATTATTTAAATTTCGATTTGCCTGAAGATGAAAAGAAAACAATTAAAGATTTAATTTTAAGAATCAGTAAATAGATTTATTCCGTTGCCCGATTTATAACATTTTATTAAGATAAATACTTTTATAGTATTTAGTTTAGTCGGGTTTATTATTATGAAAGATATTGTTATATACACTGTAGATTATTGTCCTTACTGTAAAAAAGCAGAATTACTTTTAAAAGAAAAAGATATTCCTTATAAAAAAATTGATATCACGAAAAACGAAGACGAATACAGAAAAAAACTAGGCGAATATTACGGTATAGAAGGAAGGGTTACTGTTCCTCAAATAATAATAGGAAATAAACGCATTGGC
>CANQLK010000187.1 GCA_947624665.1 Candidatus Gastranaerophilales bacterium | reverse complement strand
GTCCCATCGTCTAGAGGCCTAGGACACATCCCTTTCACGGATGCGACAGGGGTTCAAATCCCCTTGGGACTACCATTCTATTAACTCCTTCTAGAGTTTTTTATTTTTATTTGTCGGAATTGAAATCTTACTTTTTTTATTCATAAAAATAAAATGCCAAATCTTCGTATACGGTTTGTTCTTTTATATACGCTTTTAGCATTTTTTTTGAATTCTCGGTCTTTTGTATGTCTTTATATATTTTTCTTGCCAATAATTTATTATTTGTATTGGATTTTAATAATTCGGTTAAATAATACTGAATACAATCGATTATATATAAAGGACTGTATTCTTTTTCCTGCTGATAATTGAATAGTACTTGTGCAAAATCTAAGGGATTGTTTTTTCTAAATACGGGATAATTTTCAAAATAATCTTTAAAAAAGTCAATTTCATAATTTATGTTTATAAAATCGGGAACAGAAAACAGCTGAGAACGTGAAACTATAGTCGGCAATAAATCATCCTTGTTGTTCGTCAGAAAAATAAATGTGACATCATCAATGGGTTCTTCAATAGATTTTAACATTTCGTTAGCTCCGACGGAAGATATACAAAGCCTGTTAACACCCGACGGATACCAAATTTTATCATCTTTTTCTTCTTGCGGGGGATTATATAGTGCTGATTTAAACTCATTATATTTAACATTTTCTTCGGGTGATAATTTTTTCATTGAAGCATCACAAAATATAAATACTCTGTGATAATCAGAAGAACTTACCAAAGAATTTAAAACATTATTTATTTGTTCTTCAGAAATAACTGTTTTTGAATCATCTGATTTATTATCTATCTTAGATACGGTAACCACTGCAGGATGTTTATTCTCTCTAATCCATCTGCAATTTCTGCAATTACAATCAATCCTTCTGTCCTCAAGGCAGTTAAGCTGTCTTGCAAGCTCTAAAGCAATCGCATATTGAATATAATTATTACTTCCGTACAAAATTATTGAATGAAACAGTTTTTTTTGTTCTATTGCCGTTTCAAAAAATGATATTAAATATGGATATTTTTCTTTTAATATTTTGTTCATTTTAACTCAATAATGCTAATTCCAATACCGTATCGCCGATTAATGCTTGTCCTGCTTTTAATTTATATTCGGCATTTATAAGATTTTTCCTTATTTCCGTGAGCCTTTTTAATGAAATTTTTCTCAATTTTTCCTGCGTTTTTCTTATAATAAATTCATGTAATCTGAGCTTTAATGCAATATCTTTAGCGTTCATTTGTTTCTCATAAGTCTTAATAAAGATAAAACGCTGAAAACTGTTTTGTAAAATTGAAAAAACTTCCAAAGGATGTCTTTTTTCCGTCAGAAGATTATACTGTTTTAATATTTCATTTTTATTTCCCTGAATTACTAAATCAGCCAAAATAAAAATATCATCTGATGAGGTGCAGTATTTTTTTATATCAGAAGCTTCAATTTTCTTTTTGGGATAAATGGCGATTTTCAGTTTTTCAAGCTCGGAGTCTATAAGAGTTAAATTAGTTCCAATCTGTTCTTTTATAATTTCTATATTATCATCGTAAATATCCATGCCTTTTTCTTTAGCCATTTTGGCTATTTGGGTATTAAGCTCTTTTTTATATATCGGAAATTGAGCAAATTCTTTTACCTGAGAATATTTGGAGATAATCTTATAAAATTTAAGCCTTGAATCGGGTTTTTTATTTTCATCTCTCGGAATTTTACAAACAAATATTATATTAACATTATTTGATATATTATTAAGTGCAAAATCAACTGCTTCTATTTGTTTATCATCTAAAGAAATTTTTTTGCCGATTAAATATTTGTCAATATAAATAACCGAAAGAGTATTCCCAAACATTAACGGTGCTGATTGCAAGCAATCCGCCAATGCCGAAAAAGCAGGATTATCAAAAACTTTATATGCCATTGAAGCAAAAGAAGTATCAATAAGCTCATTTCTAAGCTTATTGATTTCTTTTTCAATTAAATATTCTTCTTGTCCAAAGAAAAAATAAACAGCCATAATCAATTAGTTTTCAATTAATAAACTGGCGCCGATGACACCTGCGGTATTACCGAGTTCTGCGTGAATGACCTGAACGGCACTGCCTTGTATGGGCATGGCACGTTTAATCAAAGCTTGTTTTATCGGGTTAAACAGTAAGTCACCTGCATCTGCAACTCCGCCACCTATAACTATTTTTTCGGGATTTAAAAGGTTTACTACACTTGCAAGTCCTATACCTATATATGTTCCGATTTTTTCAAAAATTTTCTTAGCAACAACATCGCCCTGTTTAGCAGCTTCTGCCACAATATACGGAGTAATATCGGGATTTGCAAGTTCTCTGTATTTTGTAGACTTGCCACCTTTGATATATTCTTCCGCTAAGGCAACAATGGCAGGCCCTGAAGCAAAAGCTTCCAGACATCCTTCATCACCGCATCCGCAGATTGGGCCGTCTTCCATTTGCAGTTTAATATGTCCTATTTCGCCTGCTGCATTACTTGCACCTCGAACCAGTTTCCCGTTCAGGATAATTCCTGAACCTATTCCCGTTCCTACGGTTATACATATCATATTTTCTGCACCTTTACCTGCACCGTAATTTAATTCTGCAAGTGCAGCACATCTTACGTCATTATCAACTTTAACGGGAATATCGAATTCTTTTGATACGATATCGGCTATAGGAATATTTACCCAACCGGGGATATTCGGTGCAAGTCTTACAATTCCTTTATCACAATCGATTTGCCCCGGGAAACCGAAGCCTATTCCTTCTATTAATTCTTTTCCCGTATTTGATTCCTTCATTAAATTTTTTATTGCGGTAATAATATTTTGAATTGTATATTCATACCCCATTTCGGCTCTTGTAGGAACGGTATCCGAGTATACTATTCTG
>CANQLK010000186.1 GCA_947624665.1 Candidatus Gastranaerophilales bacterium | reverse complement strand
GCTCTTAATGCTCTAACGGCAGGGCCTTTGGAAGAATTTAACGTTTTCATTTGCATATAAGTAGCATCGGCAGCTATTCCCATAATCCCGCCGAGTGCATCTATTTCTCTGACCAAACACGATTTCGCAGGCCCGCCTATCGCAGGATTACATGGCATTAATGCTATATTATCCAAATTTAATGTCGCAAGAAGCGTTTTTGCGCCCAGCTTTGCACATGCTATTGCTGCTTCACACCCTGCGTGTCCGCCACCCGTTACTATTACATCATACTTAAACATATTCTTATTATATTCTAAATATTTTTCTTTGTTTATTTTTATTGTAAAAAATTTGACAAATTATCTTAATAAATCATTAAAAAAGCATGACAAATTTTTAATAAAGAACTATCATATTATTGTTCTTTATTAAATTTGGAGATGGGGCAATTAATACGCAATTTTCTAATGTTGGCAGCAACAATAATACAAGTAAGTTTTTTCTTGAAAGTACAAACTTAAGTTCATTGTCTTGTGATGATGACAAATTTAGTTCGTTAAGTACATCAGCTATGCTCGCAAGGGGTGAGGTGCCTGAATCGCACAGAAGAACTGCCGATAATTATATGGTTATTCAAAAAATATACGGAGTTCCTGTTGTTCAGCCTAAAATTACAAATAAAGAGAAAGCTCTGCTAGCCAAATATGACTTTAATCCGCTTGAATATTCAACTATTAAGCAGATTAACGAAGAGTTGTCTTTCTTAAAAAGATGGTCAATGTCTTTGGAAAAAAATCTTAAATCGGATGCCGATGAATTAATTCAAATTAGAGCAAAAGAACTTAAATTCTTAGCCGCTTCGAGATACGTAAGTATCACAAGTGAAATTTATTCGGGATATAAGGCTATTCAAAGATATTTTGAAGAAATATCAAAATATCAATTATAAATATTTCAGAACAGTATCTGCTAATTTTTTTGCTTTCTCTATCGCAGATTCTTGCGCTGCTTTATTTTCAAAGAAATCAGGAACCGATATTTCTTCTTTGACAAGCTTTCTTGCAAAAGAACCTATTGATACTCCGTCTATAGCTGTTCCTGAAAGCTTTGCGAATTCTGAAGTCTTTGAATTTGTACCTCCTGAGGCTATTAAAAATGCGGGAATATTATTTTTTCTGATTAAATCCGCAAAAGCTATTGTCTGAATCTTTGAATTATAATCATCATTCTTCCCCGACATGGGGTTCCCATCCGCCTGTATTATAAAATTGTCATTATCTTGTGCCATTTTTTTTATTAAAGATATAATTCTGTCATCGCCCAATTTAGACCTGTCCAGACATACCCCCGTATGTCCTTTGTATATGGATTTTATTTGTGAGTATGTTTCTAAAATTAAATTTTCGTTATCGGAATTGCAATGGAATTCAATACAGTCTATATCCTCGGAAAGAACATTTAAAAGCATTTCACAAGGGCTTTTATATTTGTGTTCTTTTAGTATTGCCCCATTTGGGCAGCTGCTAATGCAATTTGAACAGCCTATGCATTTCTTTTCATCAATATATATTTTTTCATCTTCTTTAAAGATTGCATTTTGTTCGCATTGATTAATACAATTTTCGCAAATGTCGCATTTAGTTCTGTTTATTACTGCTTTTGTAAGATGTATATCGCTTTGTAAACCTATACTAACACATATTGCAACGGTATTAGATTTCTCGGCTCTCTTTATTCCTCTTTTTGCCGCTTGAATTACTTCTCTTTTTGCCGCTGTATCTATCATATTAAAACCGCTATAGGCATATACAAAAGAAAGTGCTTCAACTTCTTTAATATTTTCATTTCCCGCCGCACATATAAATTTTAGGCATTTTTTATTCTTTAATATATTATTTATCTTATTCATACAAAAATTATTATATAATAAACTTATGACATTAAGGAAAATATTAAAATGAATAAAATAATGGAAAATGATTCTGTTTTGGTAATAATTGACGTTCAAGAGAAATTAGTAAAAATGCTTGAGGATAATTCGTGCGCTAAAGTCGCCGAAATCCTTGCAAAAACAGCTTCCGTATTGAAATTACCCGTTATAATTACGGAACAGTATCCCAAAGGACTCGGTTCTACGCTGAATGAAATATCAAATGTATTACCAAATGCAATAGTGCTTGAAAAAACTTCGTTTTCAGCTTTTGACATGCCTGAATTTACACAAGCTTTGAAAAATTTTAATAAGAAACAGATAATAATAATGGGGATAGAAGCTCATATTTGCGTATTGCAAACGGCAACAGATTTAATAAATAACGGATATGAGGTATTTATAGTTGAGGATGCGATTGCTTCAAGAAATATCAAGAATAAGGAAGCCGCATTAAAAAGATTGATTCATTTCGGTTCTCAAGTTGTTACTTCCGAAATGGTTATATTTGAACTTCTAAAATCATCAAAACATCCTAATTTTAAAGAAATTCAAAGTTTAATAAAATAAGTTTAAAAAAGGAAAAATAAATGTCTGTTTTCAAAAATTCAAAATATATAAAAATTTTAACTTCTTTTTTAATAGTATGTATTGCTGTTCAAATGACTTATGCAATTGATAATATATCCGTAAATACGGCTGCAGCGCCAAGGAACGAGAGTTCATCCCAATATTATAACTTGTTGAATAAATTAGCCAAATATCAAACATTGAGTTCCGAAAATATGCAGTCAACAGTAAACGAGTTCTTAAAATATTACGGATATCCCGAAAATCTTGTAAAAATAAATTTTTCCTCCATAAGTCAGGACAGGGCAAAATTTCATAACAGTTATCAATTGGCTAATTTTAATTTTCAAACGGGAAACATAAACATAAGCGAGCAGATGGTATCTCAAACTCAGGTAAAAAAATACATTGCGGTTATCGGGCATGAACTTGACCATTTTATTAAACTTGCCTGTTTGTGTAAGG
>CANQLK010000185.1 GCA_947624665.1 Candidatus Gastranaerophilales bacterium | reverse complement strand
AATTCAATCATTAATTCAAGCTATAGGCATTAATATCAGTAAAAATGAAGATGATGTTAATATAGAAAAATTAAGATATCACAAAATTATATTTATGACGGATGCCGATGTAGATGGAGCGCATATCAGAACACTTTTGCTTACGTTCTTCTTCAGATATGCAAAACCGTTAATTGATAACGGATATATTTATATAGCTCAACCACCTTTATATAAACTTACAATAGGCAAACAATCCGAATATTTATATGATGACAGAGCATTGGATAAGACGTTAAGAGAAAGAGGAACGGCAGGTTTGGTGCTTTGCGATAATTCAAAAGATAAAGTAGTTGCAAACAGCGAACTTGTAACTTTGATAGGAAATATGTCAGGATATTACAATTCTTTTAACAGTCCTATTATTAATGCTGTTCCGTCAGTAGTTATAAGGGGATTGGTTCGTGCGGATATAAAGCCTGAAGATTTTGATTACAAAGAAAGAATGGAAGAAATTAACGCATATTTACAGCACTATGTAAAAGACCATGCGGAAAATTACGGTATAATCGAAGCAAAAGATTATGTTGTATCATTGAAAGAGAACCCCGAAACAGGTAAATATTCAATAAAAGTCGAACTCGGAGAAGGACTTGACCCTGTTGCCGTTACTGCAAATATGGTTAAATCATCCGAATTTAATAAGATAAAAACAAGTTATCCTTTAATAAGAGATTTCTTATTTGAAGAAGAAAAATCATTAAACTTAAATACGGGGACTGAAGATTTAACAATAACATCGTTTACCGAGCTTCAAAGAATAATAGAAGAGAGAGGTAAAAAAGGAGTAGGTATTCAGCGATTTAAAGGTTTAGGTGAAATGATGCCGCAGCAATTATGGGAAACCACGATGGATCCTGCAAACAGAACATTATTAAAGGTAAATATAGAAGATGCAATGCTTGCTGATCAATTGTTTGACGTTTTAATGGGCGATAATGTAGAACCCAGAAGAGATTTTATAGAACAAAATGCTGTATATGCTACAAATATTGATACTTAAAATCTAAAGAATGAGGCAGTTTTGTGTATCTGTTAATAAAAATTCTAAGATTAAAAATTACAAAAATATTATTATTTTTACTTTTTATCGGATTTCTTGCATCATTGTACTTATGTAAGGACTGGTATATAGTACAGTATCACAAATGCAAAGGATTTTATTACGTTCACAAAGGTGACAAAGCATTCAGAGAAAGAAAGTATCAAACCGCAATAGACTTATATAAGATTGCGTTGCAAAATTATCCGGGACATTCAAGGGCAAGCTGTAATTTAGGAAACATATATGTCAGTTTTGAAAACT
This sequence comes from Candidatus Gastranaerophilales bacterium, assembly GCA_947624665.1. Classification (GTDB taxonomy): domain Bacteria; phylum Cyanobacteriota; class Vampirovibrionia; order Gastranaerophilales; family Gastranaerophilaceae; genus Avigastranaerophilus. The sequence goes on along the minus strand of CANQLK010000185.1, from coordinate 1,618 downwards.
ATTATGAAGCCGTAAATGCTTATGAAAATGCATTGAAATACAGTCCAAATGCAATTGCTTGCAGAATGGACTTGGGAATTATATTATCCGAAAAAATGGCAGATTATGATAAGGCCATACAGGAATACGGAAGAATAATAAATATCAATCCTTTTACCATAAATATACCGTTTATATATGACAACAAGAAGTCAACAACACAAAACAAAGGACTGGCATATTATAACATGGGACTTGCATATCGAGGTAAAGCAATATATATGGGAGAATCTTCAAGTGCCTCGGTTAAATATTTAAAAAAGGCAAAAGAATCCTATATGAAAGCGGAAAAATATCTTAAAAACGATTTTGACAATACATATAATTTAGCATTAACAAATCATCTGCTCGGAGATTACAATGCTGCGGGTAAAGAATATTGCAATGCAATAAACATAAGACCTGACAGTTATGAAGCACACTATAATTTTGCCCTTTTATTACGCAGTATGGAAAAGAACAAAGAAGCTCTTGAGGAATTTGAAAGAACAACAATGCTTTTGAGCTATATAAATGAGATAAATGAGGATAACTATAAATTTAATGCCGATAAAAATAAATACATATTAGGAATTATAAATGAAACAAAAAGAAGAATATTAAATGAAGGGAAATACGAATATTTAAAGGAAAGACGTGATTTAACCTCTCTTACCGACGATGATATAGTATATTCAAAAGGAAAGATAAGCGTTTCTAAACAAAAAGATTTTAATATGAAAGATTTATTAAAATGTACATACGGCAACGAATTTGAAGAAATATAAAAGGATAAAATGATTAAACAAGAGCAATATATTGAGTTTTTAAATAAGTTAGCGGGAATTATTTCAAAAAAGAATTCGCCGTCTAATTTTTCAAATTCCGTAAGCAAGGTATTAAAAAATTATTTAAACACGGATAAAATCGAATTTATAGTGTGGGATAACAACAGTATGCTTCTGAAAGACTTTGTTCAGGAGTGGCGAATATATGAAAACAATTCTCACGAACAGATAAATTATATATATAACAGTCTTTCAACGGCCGGAGGAAAGAAATTCTGTTTTAATGACGAAGAATTCGGTTGTGATTTGGATGAAGAAGAGCAATATAAGATATCGGAATTAAAAACTGATAAAAACGTAATAATATATCCGCTTTGTGCGAACGGTGAAGTATTCGGATTATTAAAGGCCGAAACAGGAAAAAATGTTTTCACAAAAGATTTTTTCACGTTATTGAATATCGCTTCAAAGTTAATAGCAGGTGCGCTTATTAATAACATTTTAAATGAGCAGATGGAAATAAGCTTAAATTTTTATAAAGCAATGAAAGACATTGCAAAAATTATAGAAAGCCAATACGAATTATCATATATCATTCCGCTGATAGGGGAAATGATAGACAGATTTATGTCATCACATTTAATATATATATTTATATATAAAAACGAAAAATATCAACTGGTATGGCCAAGTGCCTGTAAAGACGAAAATGTATATAAATTGTTGGAAAAAATCAATTTGGAAACGGATGTAGTATTATCGGATAATATGCAAATAGGAGTATTTCCGATAGTAAACGAAGAAAAAATCCT
>CANQLK010000184.1 GCA_947624665.1 Candidatus Gastranaerophilales bacterium | reverse complement strand
CGATAGCCGAAGGAGCGACAAGACCGAGCACAAAGCAATTTCAAGACAGCAAGCGAAGAATGAGCTTTGCGAGCTTGTATGCTAAATAACAATTAAAAAGAGGACTTATAATTAAGTCCTCTTTTTTTATGTATGTTCTAAATTAATATCTGTAATGAGCAAAAGCTTTATTTGCTTCAGCCATTTTGTGGGTATCTTCACGTTTTTTGCAAGCTGCGCCGATACCGTTAGAAGCATCCATAAGTTCGTTGGTTAATTTTTCAACCATAGACTTTCCGCTACGGTTTTTAGCTGCTTCAATCAGCCAGGTTGAACCTAAAACCATACCTCTGTCTGCTTTAACTTCCAATGGAACCTGATATGTTGAACCGCCTATTCTTCTGGCTTTAACTTCCAATAAAGGTGTTGCGTTTGTTAAAGCTTTTTTGAATATTTCTAAGGGTTCATCTTTAGATTTTGTTTTTAAGTTTTCTAATGTTGAATAGAATATTTTTTCTGCAACCGATTTTTTACCGCGTCTCATTAATCTGTTAATAAAGCTTGCGATATCAATGCTATTATATACTGCATCGGGAGCAGGTATTCGTCTTACCGGTTTACTGCGTCTTGACATTATAAATCGCCTTTCTTATTTCTTTTTAGCTCTTTTAGCGCCGTATTTAGATCTTGATTTAGCTCTATTTGCGACGCCTGCTGTATCTAAAGTACCTCTAACAATGTGGTATCTTACACCGGGGAGGTCTCTAACCCTTCCGCCTCTGATTAAAACAACAGAGTGTTCCTGTAAGTTATGTCCGATACCCGGAATATATGAAGTGACTTCAAATCCGTTTGTTAATCTTACCCTTGCTACTTTTCTCAAAGCCGAATTAGGTTTTCTAGGAGTTGTTGTATAAACTCTTGTGCAAACCCCTCTTCTTTGCGGGCAATTTGTTAACGCCGGCGATTTAGTCTTATCAGTTGTTTTTTGACGTTCTTTACGTACTAACTGTGCTATTGTTGGCATGTTTTCTCCTTGTATGTTTTCTTTTTGCCGTAACCTCCTGCCGCCTCCTCGCCGTCATTCGGTTACCGCTTGTGGCTTGTTCAGCACAAACTTACCACTTACTTTCTATTTTATTACTCTATTGATACTACAAGCATAATTCATTGTCAACATTATAAATAGCTTTATTTATCGTTTTTAATATTTAACCTTTATTTTTTAAAGCATTATCGAGTGCTATTTCAAGTGTTGCTATTTTTCTTTGCAAAACTTCTTTATCATCGGTATCGATTTCGCTTTGTTGGGATAATTTTTCATTCTTTCTCGCATAAAATTCTATCTGGTCTTTATATCTTCCTCCAAGCTCTATTGAATAGACAATACCTGAAAACAGACCTGTAATATATGATATCAGGATAACCCAAAATGTACTTGATATTAATAAGGTTCCATCCAATGATATCGCAAATTGTGATGTGGTATTGGTTTTTAAGTTAATAAATGCATATACCATAATAATTGCAAACAATATAACTTCAAATGTTGTTATTATTATTCTATTTTTCAATTTTTACCGCTCCTTAAAAATCTTAATACTTTTTCAATGTCATTATCGGGTTTTATTTCAAGTCTAATTATATCATTAACATTTAAAGACGTAAATTCAAGTTTATATGCTTCAAGTACTTGTTCCGTTGTTTTTACCTTGAAAGGAATTTTATTATATAGTGAATCATTTACAATCGGGTGATTAATATAACTCATGTGAACTCTGATTTGATGGGTTCTTCCCGTTTCAAGCGTTAATTCAATATAAGAATATCCTTTAAAACTTTCCAATACTTTATAGTGCGTAATTGCAGGTTTCCCATCCGTAATAACCGCCATTTTTTCGGGTTTTGCAGGATTTCTGCCAATAGGGAAATTAATTATTCCCGTTTCTTCTTCAAAATTCCCGTGAACTATTGCAATATATTGTCTTTTAGCTGTTTTATTTTTTATTTGATTTGCAATAAATTCGTGTGAAGGATTATTCTTTACAACCATAATAAGTCCCGAGGTATTCCTGTCCAATCGGTGAACAATCCCGGGACGCATAACTCCGTTTATGTCAGATAATTCTTCATATCCGTATTTGTATAATAAAGCATTCACAAGTGTTCCCGTTGTTTCTTTTGCCGTCGGGTGTGTAAGCATACCTTTCGGTTTATTTACAACAATCATGTTTTCATCTTCATAAACTATATCAAGCTTTATGTCTTCGGGTTCAATAATTACCGAAAAATCATCGCTTAACAAAACGGTAATTTCATCATCATTCTTTATTTTGTATGAACCTTTTTCATTTTTTCCGTTCACAAATACCTGCGATTTTTTAATAATATTTTGAACTTGAGAACGTGATGAAAAGATTTCGTTTGAGGATAAAAAAGTGTCCAATCTCATGGACTTATCTGATGATTGGACACTAAAAACATATTTTTGAATCATTTATAACCTATCTTCGAGTTATTACAGCCAAAGCAAGACAAATGGCACCAATTACTATCATTATATCGGGTACGTTAAATACAGGGAAATTCTCTATGAAATTACAATGAATGTAATCTGTAACATAACCGTCAAATAATCTTTCTATAGTGTTCATTGTAATACCTGCGCTTAAGAATGACAAAGCAGGTATTGAAGATTGAGGCAATTTAGAGGACAATGTTAATACAATTAAAGTCAGAACAACGAGTGCTATAACGCCTGCGGCAATTATTGCGGATGTTTGTCCCGAGAACATGTTAAAAGCTGCACCTGTATTTTCTACACGATATAGTGTAAGTATGCCGTTACCTACTTCTCCAGTCGGAGATAATGAAATTCCTTTCATTACCGCTGCTTTTACACCGAATGCTATTATCGCAAAAGCAATCCACAAACCAAAAAATTTGGTTATATTGTATGTGTCAACTCCGTCTTTTTTCGGATTTCTCTTACTGTTTGGCATTTACTTCCTCCTTTATTTGTTCTTATTCATTTTTAGTACATTAATTCTTTTCATGACAAAAGCCATTCCTGTCATATTTATTATGACAGAATCAGGTTCGACTTCTGCTCTTGTAATTGCAAGA
>CANQLK010000183.1 GCA_947624665.1 Candidatus Gastranaerophilales bacterium | reverse complement strand
TTACAACTATCCGATATGGGTTTACAACTGTCACAACTTTTTTTATGTTTGTGACATCCAGACAAAGGGCATGCTGCCAATAAATCGTTCGATGTCTCAGTTGCCGTTTCTTGTGAATAACCTGCATTTGTGCTTGCCAATATACCGATTGTTATTACGGCTGCAAGCGTCATTTTGTTTATTTTCATTTTTCCTCCTTGTTCATAGAAAAAATGTTACAGGCAAACATTTCTTCTTCTATTTTTTTCTTTTTATTATTTCCCTTTTACCTTTGAATTATGATATGTTATGCCTGCTCAATTCATTACCGCAATTAGTTATCTTTGTAGGCTATTCTTTTTTTTATGATAATTTTTATAAACATTTCTATTAAAATCCTATAAATACAGTATAATTTCCTGCGTGTCTTTCATTTTTTAAGGTGATGTTTAAAATTAAAAAATTGCTAAAATTAAAATGTAAGGTTTTTGAGGCATTCTGATGAATCTAAATGAAAATTGTCTGTTGCGTTTTTTGACAAATCCTGATGAATTACAGGAACTTTCAAAATTTTTTCTAAAGAATATTGAAGAAATTGAAAAAAAATCAAAATCGGATAATAATTAAATTAGTTATTATTCGGAGATTCTATGGACAAAATTTTTTCTTTATTGCACAGACACCGCTATGATATTTTTTGCTGTTGTGTTATCACTGTCATTTTAGTTCTGTTTATATTTGTTTTACCGAATAATGAAACAAAAAATATTTTGAATATTATCGAAAATAAAACTTTTGATATAAGACAAAATATAATTTCTAAGGATAAACATGTTAGTAAAGATATTGTAATTGTTACCGTTGATGATCCTTCTTATGAATATTTGATTGAAACATACGGTGATTGGCCTATTCCAAGACATATATATGCTAAAGTATTGGATTATATTCAGCAGGGTAATCCTAAATTCGTTGCTTTTGATTTATTGTTTGTAAAATCTTTAAATCGTATTCCTCAGAGTGATAATCAATTGGTTGATGCTTTCTCTAAATATAAAAATACTTATACCGCATTTAATTTTGATGATTATTCTTTTGACTTAAGAGAACCTCCGAGTATTGATGAAAAGCTTAGTACGGATATTATTATTAAAAGTGAAAATTTCAGACCATATAAATTTACTAATTGCCGTATGATTTTACAGGAAATTATTGATGTAACCGATAAAATAGGTCACATAAATACTCCGAAATCAGATGACGGATTTATTCGTTATATTCCCGCTTTGGTTAACTATCCTGTTTATGATGAAAATTTCGAGGAAATCGGAAGCAGATATTATCTTTATATGACATTAAAACTTGCTGTTGAGTATTTAAATAAATATGAAAATCAAAATATTGAATTTCCTCTTGTTGTGGACTCAAAAAATAATCTTCTTTTGGGTTCCAGAAAAATTCCGCTTACGGATAATGGTGAATTCATTTTAAACTGGTACGGCGACAGCGGTTTAAATAATCCAAATTCATTTAAATATATATCTTTCTGGGAAATTATAAAGTCTTTACAATTGCTTGAAAAAGGGCATAAAGTATTGATTGAACCCGATTTCTTTAAGGATAAAATTGTTTACATAGGCACTAATGTATTTTCTCTATCAGATATAAAAACTGTTCCTACGGGTAAATATTTCCCGGGGGTAGAAATGCACGCTACTCTTTTAAATAACATTTTAGACAATAATCTTATAAAGAAAGCTTCGATTCCCGTTAATATTGTTATTTCACTCTTGTTGTCTTTGTTGGCTGCCGTTACCGTTTTTAAAATGAGATCGGTTTTCTTTTCCGTTATGATATTTCTCGGCTTATTAATTTTATATTTGTATGTCTCGACATTTGTAATGAATCATTTTAATTTATGGGTTTGGATAGCGGCGCCCGTATTAATGTCTGTTTTTATGTTCATTATTTCATTTATAATCAAATATTTAATTAAATCCAGAGATTTTGAATACACATATAAGCTTGCGACTACTGACGGTTTAACTGAATTATATAATCACCGATATTTTCAAGAGACTATGACAAAGAAAATTCAAAATTGTTCTAAAAATAATACAAAATTTTCTTTAATTATGATTGATATAGATTTCTTTAAAAAATTTAATGATAAATACGGACATCAGGCGGGTGATGCTGTTTTAAAACATGTTGCAAAAACATTAAAATCAAACGTAAGAGCGGATGATTATGTTTGCAGATATGGAGGCGAAGAAATGACGGTTATTTTGAATTCTTCCGACAAGTCCGAAGCGGTTAAAATTGCTAAATCTCTTTGTAAAGTTATATCTTCAAAAGAGTTTGAACTTTCACCCGATTTATCAGTAAATATTACAATAAGTTTAGGTGTGTCAACGTATCCCGATAACGGTAAAACCTCTGCAGAACTGATTGAATATGCGGATAAATGTTTATATATGGCTAAGGAAAACGGCAGAAACCAAGTTGGTAATTTAGAACAATAATTTTATCAATGGGTATTATGTAAAATTATTATTACAATTGTGCTACATTTAGCATTTTTTATTTTTACAATATTTATATCAATGTTGAGTTTATTAGGGAACATGTAATGAAAACAGGTAAGGTTTCGGAGTTAAATTATAGGCAGTTTGGTTCGAGCGTAAAAGTTCGACAGCAAAAAATCGAGTATCAGCCAAATAATCAAATTAAAGAAATCCCAAATATTTATTATAAACCTTTATCTTTCGGCAGAAGCATGAAAGAACATAACAGTTGGGGTGCAAGGATTAATCCTGATACAAAAGAGGCATCATTTAAAATTTTAACGTATCCCGATACCCAAAAAGTTGAAGTTGTTGTTCAAAAAAGGAATAATCCGGAAAATGAAAAAACTTATCAATTAAAAAACAAAGGAGAAGGAATTTTTGAAACTCCTATACCAATAAAAGCAGGCGAAGTGGAAAACGGTGACACTTATTATTATAAATTGCATAAACCCAATGGTATTATCGATTGCGTAAAAGATCCGTATTCTTTCAGACAGGAACAATTACTTGATAAATCAACAGTATATGACCAGTCATTGTACGAATGGGGTGATAGAGATTGGTATATCAATAATAAAAACAGAATATCAGTGAATGCAAACGG
>CANQLK010000182.1 GCA_947624665.1 Candidatus Gastranaerophilales bacterium | reverse complement strand
TTGCGGACGGACGAAGTCCGGTAAGCGAGGTCGGAAGCGAGTACAAGGCGGCAGCCGAAGGAGCGACGAGACCGAGCATAAAGCAATTTCAAGACAGCAAGCGTAATGTTACGACACTAGATTAAATGTATAAGAAAATGGAGGCACTGCCTTTGGCAGTGCCTCCATTTTCTTACTAAACTTTATCAATTAGAATAATCTTTTTAAAAGACCTTGGAAACCCTGACCGTGGCGAGCTTCATCTTTTGCCATTTCATGAACGGTATCATGTATAGCATCATAACCAAGTTCTTTTGCACGTTTTGCAATAGCTAATTTTGCTGCGCAGGCTCCTGCTTCAGCTTCAGCTCTCATTTCAAGATTTTTCTTTGTTGAATTTGTAACAACTTCACCTAATAATTCAGCGAATTTAGCTGCGTGTTCTGCTTCTTCAAATGCATATCTTTTATATGCTTCAGCTACTTCAGGATATCCTTCTCTTTCGGCTTGTCTGCTCATAGCAAGATACATGCCAACTTCAGTACATTCTCCGTTGAAATGATCTTTTAAACCTTGAAGAACTTCTGCATCTACATCTTTACCTACACCGATAACGTGTTCTGCTGCCCAAGATAATCCTTTTGTATCATCTATTCTGTTAAATTTATCTGCACTTACTCCGCACATAGGACATTTTTCAGGTGCCTTATCGCCTTCTACCGTATATCCGCATACGCTGCATACAAATTTTGCCATTTTCTTATCCCCTCTCTATTTTTTCTTTCCTTTTCTCTTGCATATTATACAATAACTATTTTAAAATTACATTATTATTTATTAATTTTTCCAAAAATGACTCTGTCTGTATTATTATAGTCTTTTGTTATTTCAATTCCCGAAAAATTATTTCTTTTTAATAAATCATAAACTGCCTCTGCTTGGTTAATCCCGAGTTCAAAGGCTAAGTATCCGCCGTTTAATAAATATCCACCTGAGTTTTTTATTATCTTTTCATAAAATTCTGTTCCCGCTTCATCCTGCGCAAACAATGCTATGGCAGGGTCATAGTCTTTTACCTCGATTTCAAGACTTTCTTTATCTTTCAGCGGTATATAAGGCGGGTTTGATACAATTATATTATATTTTTCTGTTATTTTTTCGAATAAATTTGATTCTATAAAGCTTATATTACCTGCTACATTATGTAAATCGGCATTTTTTCGTGCCGTTTCAAGTGCTTTTGCCGAAATATCAACCGCCGTCGATTTAATATTGTTATTCTCCAAAACCAATGTTACGGGGATACATCCGCTTCCGGTTCCTATATCAAGTATTTCGGACGTTTTATAATTTTTTGCAATCTTTAATACCTCAGATACCAGTATTTCTGTTTCGGGTCTTGGGATAAGCGTATTCTCGTTTACAAAAAATTTCCGTCCGTAAAAATATGCAATCCCCGTTATTTGCTGGATGGGTTTATGACTTGTTACTCTTTCTGTAAATATTTTTTTTAATTTCTCGATTTGCCTGTTTTCAAGTGTTTTACCCAACATATATTCTTTATATGTATATTCAAATAAGACCTCTAATACAAAATCAACTTCAGATACCGCCTCTTTAAATGAAAAGCCGTTTTCTATATACATATCCGTAAAAATTTTTCTATACATAAAGACTATTTTATATCATTTTTTATTTTTATTTCAATCAATTACCTAAATATATCTTTAATAGAAAATTTACTTTTTTTGTTATTTATATTTGTAACAAGCATTTCTTTTAAAATCGGATTGGTTTGAAAAGGTGCAGAAGAAGCCTGTTTATTAACAGGCTTTTCTTTTTGCTTTTCTTCTTCAAAATTTTTAAATTTTTCTTTATCCATATAATTTTAAAAAATTTTAATATTAAAAAATTGCTATTTGATTATTGGGGAAGTTCTGAAGCACAATGCGGGCATTTTTTTGCTTTTATGTTTATTGTTTCACAGCAGAAAGGACATTCTTTCGTAGTAGGAGCGGCTGCTTGTTCTGCTGCTGCTTCCGCTTTATTATCAGCTTTTAATTTATTCATTGCTTTTACCAGTAAAAACACCGAGAATGAAACGATTAAAAAACTGATTAATGTATTGATAAATAGACCGTAATTAATTGTAACGGCTCCTGCCTTTTGAGCTTCTGCCAGAGAGGCATATTTCTGTCCGTTTGTTACTATGGGAATATACAAATTTGAAAAATCAACATTTCCCAAGATAAAACCAATCGGAGGCATAATTATATCTTTTACCAATGAGTTTACTATAGGAGAAAAAGCTCCGCCTATAATTATACCCACAGCCATATCAATCACATTTCCTTTTACGGCAAATTCTTTAAATTCTTCCAAAAAACCTCTCATATATCCTCTTTCTTCTTTACGCATTTATAATATCGTCAACTACATCTTGTACGGGGGTTTCATTAACATTATGATAATCGGTAAGATTTGATAAAATTCTATCTATAGAGTCCCAATTCGGATCTCTTTCTTTTACCTTTTGTACATCAGTACCGGTAATATATATTTCTACTTTATCTCCTCTTTGTGCCGCTTGTGCCATAACACCCCAAGAAGCCGCATTCATATATTTTCGTGTTACATCTTTTAACATTACTTTCCCTGATTGAGTTTGGGATCGTAGCCTTTGATTTACTCTTTTTACTCGTTTCTCTTTTCCTGATATCGCTATTACACTTCCAAAAGATATTCTTCCGATGGACATAATTTTTCCTTTTCCATATTGTTACATTTATAATAACATATAAACATGATTTTTTTTTACATTTAACGATGTAAATTTTTTTCAAAATAAAAATTTGTAAGATAAAATTTGGAGTGTTAGTGATTTTTGCCAATAACTGAGAGATTTTTGGTTTCTTTTTCTACAGAAAAAAACTTCGTTCTGCCTAGGTTCTTCGTCCCTTCTCACTTAGTAATAAACATATATTTCAGTAGTAATAATTTAAACCAATAACTGAAAGTCTTTTTGGTTTCTTTTTCTTCAGAAAAAGAAACTGTCGAAGATGGGACTGTCTTGCTCGTTCGCAATAAACGGCATTTCGTGCCGAAAGCTCATCGCTTCCGTCACTACAGCCTCTGCTCACTCGCGCTCGAACCTTTGCAGAACTCTGTTCTGCGG
>CANQLK010000181.1 GCA_947624665.1 Candidatus Gastranaerophilales bacterium | reverse complement strand
TAGACCGAGCGCAAAGCAATTTCAAGAGAGCAAGCGTAATGTTGCGACACTGGATTAAATATAGATGTACGGAAAAATTAGTATATCCCGTATTCTTCCCCTACCAATTCATATTTTTCATCGGGTATGCCTTCTATATATTTAGGTGTTTCCCCTCCAAATACGGTTTGCATTGAAATATATCCCGAAATATTGGCATATTTATCAGAATTTTTAGGGTATTTTCTCGCTCTTACGGCATCATTAGCATTGCCTTCTATCGTATATAAAAAGTCATTGTCTTCTTTCGCAACTATCCCTGTATGTTCACCGCCGCCTACAATTATTATATCCCCCGGCGATGGTGTATATTCATCTTTTGTATGATATAATCCCTTTTCCTCTGCGGATTGTTTCATCTCGTAAACCCCTATATCCGCATATTCCTTTGGAAATATCTCTTTGAAATTTATACCCTGAGAATCACCGTATAACCATGATACAAATGATGCACACCAAGGATCCCCTGCGGCTCCTCCGTATTTAAGTACTGCACCAGCATTATTTCCCGTTCCGTCTTCTCCTATGTCCTCGCTTGTTCCGACTTCCTTTATCGCTTGTACAAGTGTATTCGTTATCTCAGGTGCTACTCCGTTCTGCAAATTTTGCAGTGACAATAAATCTAATACCTCATCTCTTATTTTTATATTATTATCAATGTCAACGTCCTCTAAATCTTTTGCCAGATTTACATATTGACTGACTAAATCATCGGATTCGTTATATCCTTTATTCGCAATATTTGATACATTCTCTTTCGCTTCATTTATTTCTTCTTCCGAATATAACTCCTGATTCAATAATATTGTCGCATCATGTGATAAGGCTTCCGTTTCTTCCGTAGTTATACTCTCTATAACTTCGGTTTGGGGTTCCTCTTCCTCTTTCTCTTCTTCTTCTGTCTTTATGCCGTTAATAAATATATTATTGTCAGGCTTGGTTTCTGAGTCCTCTTTCTTATTCGCTTCCGCTTCCTGCCTAGATTTCGCTGCAGCTGCTTCATCCTCCAACTTTTGAATATACGCTTCCGTTTGTTCTAACTCTTGCTCTGCCTTGTCTTTCTCCTGCTGCAATCTGTCTAAATCTTTTTGTGTATTCTCTATTTCCTTATTTAATTCGTCTATCTCTCTATTAACATCCTCTTTTTGTGAGTTTATTTCGTCTAATTCGGCTTTCGCAGCTTCAATTAATAGCTCCGCTCTATTTATCGCAGCATCTCTTTCCGAAGTATCTTTTGTAATCGATCCGTCAGGATTCTTCGTGATTCTAACGGGTATGCTTTGTGCATTTCTTAACTCGACTTGCGCTCCACGCAAACCGTTTAATGCAGCTGTATATGCATTATTTATTTGAATATTCTCATCTTGCGCAGTTGTTAACTCATTCGTATATTTATCTTTCTCACTATTTTTCTGCTCATATACTGATACGGTTTCACTTATCTTTGCAGCCTTGGCATTTGCACTCTCTCTTGCTGCACGAATTTCTGCTTCGTTAAAATCATTAGATTTATCATATTGTGAGTCGTATTTTTTTATCATTGAATTAAATATCATAGTTTTTTATCCTTAATATCCTATATATATAAAAAGTATATATTAACGGCGAAATTGCTATAAATTTATAAAATAATAAGATTTGTAAACATACTCGCAAAAAAAGAACGTTGAATGCTCAACGCCCTTTTTCACTTCAATTTATTTAACCTTTTTATGCTGCAATTCTACAGAATTTTAATTTTCCATCATTTATATTATAACTTCTTTGTGCAACTTGGTTTGATGTATTACCTTCTATTGTCACAATTGTATTGCCGTCATTTGAATCAACTATGCCTATATGATCCATTGTTCCGTCACCGTTAAAGTCAAATAATACTATATCTCCCTGTTGTGCTTCTTGTGCGCTTATTACCGCACCTGCCGCATTAGCTGCCGAATATACATTAGGACAATACCATTTATTATCTATGTTCTTATACCAGTCAGGTACGTTGTCATATTCTCCTGAATTTGACATTACATAATCTACAAATGCTGCGCACCACGGTGTAGCTGCTGCCGTTGTTCCCCACGCTGCAACAAATTTGTTGGCGCTTCCATCAGCCTCATTACAACCTATAAATGTTTTCGCAAAATCAAGAATTTCTTTTCCGAAGGTTCCAAAATTATATTCCTTGGCTTTCTCTTTATTGTCATAATTATTTATTGCCGTTTTTACTTCAGAAACATAATCTTGCGCTTCTTCAACTTCTTTTCTTGCTTCTGTCGTTAATCTGTCTTTCGTTCTTGTATATTCGTCTTTCGCATCATTATATGCATCCATGTATTCCTTTATTTCAGGATATTTCTTTTCTATTGTTGATTCGAGTTCGGCTTTTTGATCGTTTAATTCATCCAATCCGCCTTTCCCTGATATTAATTCTTCTTTTTCTTCCTTTGCATCATTTAAATCTTCTTTGCTCTTATCCAATTCTTCTTTGGCACTTTTTTCTTTTTCTTTTGCACTGTCAAGTTCTTTTTCTAAATTCGATATTAATGCATTTAATTCATTTTTTCTGTCTTCATCCATCTCCGAAGTATCTACTGCTTTTAACGCCTGCATCGACATCTCTAAATTCTGTACTGTTGCAGTCGCATTTTTATACGCAGTTTCATTTTCGGATACTTCTGTTTCTTTGTTTGATATCTCTTTTTCTTTGGCTGATATTTCTTTCTCTTTGTCATTGATATCCGATACTATATCATCAAGCTCTTTCGCTAACTCTTTATCGGATTCTTTCAGCTCTTTATTATATTTTTCGTATGCTTCTTCTTCATCTTTTTTTAAGCTTACTAATGTCGGGTCAGAACCGTTTAGTACATTTGATAATTTCTTTTGTTTATCGGATAACGTAGTTTCTGATTTGTCTAATTCTGCATTTAACTCACTTTTATCCATGTTGTCCAGAGTCTTTTCCTCGACACCATTGCTTACATTTCCGGGAGCTATACCGCCTCCGCCTCCGCCGCCAACGCCGCCGACACTGCCGTTGCCTCTGTTTAATTCAGCTTTTTGCGCCTTAACTTCATTTTCTACTTGCTCTGCTGCTTCGGGATCTAACGAAAACGTTCCGTCTGCTATTGAATCCATAGCATTCATTACGTCTTCCAACGTTATGTTCTCT
>CANQLK010000180.1 GCA_947624665.1 Candidatus Gastranaerophilales bacterium | reverse complement strand
ATTTTTGAAAGATGCGGACTTGAAACAAAAATGGTTCAATCGGATTCAGGTGCAATCGGCGGAAGCGTATCGCACGAATTTATGGTGCTTGTAAATGAAAATGCGGAAAATAATGCAGGGGAAAATGATGTATTTTACTGCACTAAATGCGGATACAGCGCCAATTCCAATCATGCAGTATCAAATTTAGTGCCTGCTCAAACGGACGGAAATTTTTCCAAATCCGAAATTATTGATACTCCTAATACTCATTCAATCGAGGAATTGGCAAATTATTTGAATATTCCTCAAACGGTTATTTGTAAATCCTTAATATATGTAATAGACGGAAAATATGTATTGGCAATGATAAGGGGAGATAAATCCGTTGAAGAAACAAAATTGATGAATGTTTTTGCAGGTAATGACATTAGAATTGCAAGAAATGATGAAATAGATGAGATAATGCAAGAAAGCGGATTTAGTGCTGTTGCAGGATTTATCGGGCCAAAAGGATTAAAAAATGTTGAAATAGTGGCAGATGAAACAGTTAAAGATTTAAAAAACTTTGTAATTGGCTGTAATCAGACCGATAAACATTTGGTCGGCGCTAATTGGGGCAAAGATGTTGAACTGCCTTTAAAGATCGCTGATATAAGGCTTGTAGAAGAAAATGATAAATGCGTTGAATGCGGAAGTGATTTAAAAGTTACTAAAGGTATAGAAGTCGGTAACATATTTAAACTCGGAACAAAATATTCAAAAGCAATGAATGCAACATTTACGGATAAAGACGGGCAAGAAAAACCATTTATAATGGGCTGTTACGGAATAGGAATATCAAGAACGGCAGCTGCCGCTGTTGAACGTCATCATGATGAGTTCGGTATAAAATGGCCCGAAACTATTGCGCCTTATAAGGTAATAGTAGTTCCTGTCAGCGATCAGGATGAATTACAAATGAAAACGGCGGAAGATATATATAACAGACTTTTGGAAAAAGGAATAGAAGTAGTACTTGACGACAGAAGCGAAAGAGCAGGCGTTAAGCTGAAAGATGCAGATTTAATAGGCTTCCCGTATCGTATTACGGTAGGAAAAACAATTAAAGACGGCTTGGTTGAATTTAAAACAAGAGCTGATAATGAAACGATTAATATTACCGTAGAAGAAGCTATAGCTAAATTGATTTAAATATCTTCATTAATACTTTTTTTCAAACGTGCAGAGTCTTATAAAAATTATAAATAGAAATAAAACTTAATATAACGAATTTTTGTGACAATTTTTTATATTTATTAATTTTTAGCCAAATAACTGAAAATAAAAAGGAAAAAGAGTTGATAGTTTTATCTCTCAAACCCGAATATCATAAAAGTATGAGCGTACCGAGAAAAAGCATTAAACATGCTGCATTCGGTACTAATGATGTATCCGAAATCATAAATCAGGGAGATAAAGCACTGAATGAAAATAAATTTAGCGAAGCACTTGAAAAATATAAACAAGCGAGTGAATTGTCACCTGATAATATAGATATAAACAAGAAACTGGGCAAGGTATATTATCATTTAAAAGATTATAAAAATTCAATAGAAAATTATGAAAAATATTTGGAAAAAGAGAATACCGATTCGGATGTATATATTGAATTGGGCAGTTCTCAAAATGCAGCAGGATATTTTCAAAAAGCTATAAAAAGTTACGAGCGGGCATTGGAAATTGATAAGTCCAATGATCTGGCAAAACGAAATATATTGGAAACAAAAAATCATATAGCAGCATTAAGTTATCCTGCTGAGGCTTATGAAGAGAAGCAAAGATATGCGGCGCAGAATTTAAAAACCGCTATAGATATAACTGCTGAATATATGGGCCCAAAATATATGCAGGAATTGCAAGATACGAAAATAGTATTTGGGGAAACCGCATCAATGGGTGGAACAAGTAATATAGCCCAATATGAAAACAGCAAAAATACAATTACCGTATCAAACAAATATATATATGCGGCTCCACAGGTAATAGCTGCGTATTTGGCGCACGAAACCGTCCACGCAAGGGATAAAGATGCCTATACTTCAATAAGAGAAGAACAAGATGCATACGAAACTGCAGCTAAATTTTGGATAAAAAATTCGCTTGGAATAAAAGATCCCGAAATGGATTATGCAGCGGATTTATATATGAAGTCGCCGTCATCACTGAAAGAAAGAGTTGCGGAAATATATAAATTAAGAGATCCTTCAATAGCCGAAACCTCTCCAAATCATCCGCCGACAAAAAAGTCCGTATTTAAATTTTCACTTTCAAAAGCGGCAAGCCAGCCTATTAAATCATATGATGTAATTGCATAAGCTAGTCTAAGACTTCACCTGTTACAATATTTACTCTTAAAGGTTTGAACAGCTTAATGTAGAGTATTTGACCATCTTTAGCAACGAATTCACGACCTTTAATTATAGCCTTACCTGCTTTTTTGATTTTATTTGCTTCAACAGCCCTTGCTTCATACTCTGCAACACCTAAAATTCTTGTTAAATTATTTTTTTTGTTTGCGGCAGAAAGCTCAAAAATTATTTCCCCGTTTCTTACAAAATTTTTGGATTTTGTTGTATCAAGAATTTTACCTATAAGAATTATATCTTTAGAAAGCAATATATTATGCTCATAATCGACAATATTATTTAAAAATCTTGCCTGAAACATTTGCCCCGGGTTTGAATAATCGGAACTTATCTGTCCGATTATCATAATCGGTAATACAGTTTTAGCGGGAAGAGTAACAACATCATCATCTCTTAAAACGTTTTCAATAACTATGCCTTCTCCGATTTTAGGCGAGGTGGCTTTTTTTATTTTTTCCTGTTCGTATGAATTTAATTTTTCTTTAAGATTATACAAAAAAACCGCCATCTGAGCTCTTGTAATATATTTATCATAATCCAAATATTTTTCTCTGTTTGGTTCTTTTGCAATAACGCCCAAAACCTCTGCTTTACCTGCCGTAACTTTAAACCAATCGGGAATATCGTCAAAATCCAGATATGCATTTTGCAGGGCGGTAATTGCTTCTTTTTTTGTTATATCTTCCGATTTTAAAATATTTACCAGAAATGTTATAATATCGCTTCTTGTAACAGGTTTATCAGGGTAAAAGTAACTGTTTGAAGCAGGTTTTATTATATCCAGATTTATTGCCCTGACAACATAATTCCACGCCCAATTCGTGTTGGGTAAATCTTCAAAAGTATAGATAACATCTATGGGAATATTTTC
>CANQLK010000179.1 GCA_947624665.1 Candidatus Gastranaerophilales bacterium | reverse complement strand
GTAAATCTCTTTGAGGATTTTTTGTTTCCTCTGCTGCGGTTGAAATGGCATCAAATCCTATATATGCGAAAAATATTATAAAGGTTCCTGCAAGTATTCCTTCTATTCCGTTAGGTGCAAACGGAACCCAATTGCTTGGTGCTACATATTTTGAACCCACAAGTACAAACGATATTATTATGGACAAATTTACAAAAACCATTATTCCCGCAACTCTTGTAGATTCTTTAACTCCTTTAATTAATAAGATAGTGAGTACCAGAACAATAAAGATAGCAGGAACATTAACTGCAATCGGCATTTCTATACCGAACGGAAGTTTTATGAACGGCATTTTATCATGGATATCCCATCCGTACTTATCGCACATTGTATACATTGAGCGGAAATCATTTCTTAGCCAAAGCGGATAATTCACAACAAAATCGGGCAGAATATGTTTAAATCCTTTTAAAAGCTGAACAAGATAACCTGTCCAAGCGGTTGCAACAGTAATATTCCCTATAGCATATTCAAGCATTAAAATCCAGCCTACCATCCAGGCCATAAATTCGCCCATCGTTGCATAAGTAAAAGTATACGCACTGCCTGCAACGGGTATCATTGCAGCGATTTCAGAATAAGCCAATGCCGAAAACAAGCTTGCGGTTGCAGCTATTAACATCGATATTATTATCCCGGTTCCTGCACCCGTTCCGTCGCTTCCGCCTACTATAGCGCTGCCTATTATTGTAAATATACCAGTTCCTACTACCGCACTGACTCCAAGTATAAGTAAATCAAATATGTTTAATGTCTTTTTTAACTCGGTAGTCTTGCTCTGATGAATAAATTCATCCATCGATTTTTTATTTAACAAATTTTTAAATAATATATTTATATCCTGTTTCATACTCTATATAACTTATTTTTCAATATCGATAATAAATTATACAACAAACAAAATTGATATATCATAATAAGAACTAAAGCTTTAATTTTTTTACCAAAGCATTTGCAAGCTCATCAATAAATTTTTCGGAAGGATGATAATTGTCTATTGCAGTATCTTCCGAGCTAAGTTTAAACTCTCTGCCCAATAATTCTTTTGTGTCTATTATTATAAAACCTTCATTTTTCAATACTTCCCACATAAAAGGTAATTCTAAAGCATCATCCTTCTTATTTTCCATTACATATTTTAAAATAACAAATTTTATATTCGGGAATTGTTCTTCCAAACGTTTTTTACTTTCCAAAAACAATTCATTGGCAAGCATAAATTTCTTATAATTTTGTTCCTTATTAGGCATATTGTTAACGGAATCCAATTTTTCCAAAAACTTCTTTATTATAAAAGACCTGCAAAAAATTTTGGATTCATTCTTAAGTTTTAGTTCATCTTTTACAAGTTTGTACTGAATATAATTATTGCAGTCCAAAGGACTCGGAAAAAGATTAGAGGTTAACCGTTTCATGTGATTTGGAATATAGACAAATATTGCATACTCCGGTGACGGAGTAATTTTTTTGTAAAAATCGGGATTGGATAAAATAAAATTCATTGTATGAATCCCGCCAGCTTCCATTGCTTCGTTATAAACATTGCGTTTTGTAAGATTAGTTATTTTATACCCTAAGGTCAGATTTTCTTCGAGATAAGATCCGTAAGCATAAGAACCGCCAAAAAGAATAATCGATGGTTTGGTATATTTTATACTGTTAGCAATATTCTGCCTTTTTAAATACCTTCCGCTCTGTAATACAGATATGGTTTGCCCAAAATTAGAAGGTGAAAATAAAAAAGTAATATATGATTTTGGACGATGAAAAATATCGGGAAATTCTATTTTTCTATGATAACAATAATTCATATACACAAAATAATCCAGTGTAAAAAATAAAATAACAAAAATAATTATATTAATAAATAAAAGTTTCAAAATTTTCATAATAAGCTTATAACATATAAATTATAACCGAGCAAATTATTCATATCTTATAATATTATGATGTCCGAGTAAATTTTTACGATAAGCCGAAGGAGCGACGAGACCGAGCGTAAAGCAATTTCAAGAGAGCGAAATTGCGGACGGACAAAGTCCGGTAAGCGAGGTCGGAAGCGAATACAAGGCGGTAGCCGAAGGAGCGACGAGACCGAGCGTAAAGCAATTTCAAGAGAGCAAGCGTAATGTTGCGACACCAGATTAAATAGAATTTTTTAGTAATTTTTCAAGATTATTTACTCTGTTGTTCCAACCCTTAAGAAATTTTTTCTGAGACGGGTTTTTTATCGTGCGGTTAATATAAAATTGTTTTCTGAGTTCAAGGATCTTATAGAAATCACCGTTTGCTTGACTGTAAAATTGTTTGGCTCGGCTAACTCCGTGAAGAACCGCGGTATCGAACATTATAAGAGCATAAACAGGATTTTCAATTTTGTCGGCACCTGAAGCAAGCCAATAATCATAATAATAAACATTTTCAGCTTCACTCTTTTTAAGATATTTAACATCTTTAGTTTTCAGATTATGCCTTTTGCAATATGCATTATAAGTATTTTGTGTAATTCCCATATTGGTGGCACCGCCTAAATCATCAGCATCATTTGAATATCCGCCTTCATGTGCAAATACGATTTTCATAGCATAATAAAAGTTATCGTCTTTCAATTCTTATTCCTTTCTTAAAAATTAATTACATGATAATGTAACTTATTTATTATAGAACATTATTTTCATTTATTGAAGATTATTGGAATATTTTGTTAATAAATATTTACATTAAATGTTTTTAAATTACTTTTTCGTGTATATTATTTATGTAATCGTTTGCCTTTTATTGTTATTTTTCTCTTTTTTATTTCACCGCTTTTTTACGAATAAAAACAGAAATAAAATATATAAGTTCTCTCTTAGTATAATAAACAAGTTTTTGTATTTGTTGTAATATATAAAATGTCTGAGTAAATTTTTACGATAAGCCGAAGGTGTGAGTAAAAATTTGCGAGTGGCGTACTGAAAAGGTTACAAAACGAGCGAAATTGCGGACGGACAAAGTCCGGTAAGCGAGGTCGGAAGCGAGTACAAGGCGGTAGCCGAAGGAGCGACAAGACCGAGCATAAAGCAATTTCAAGACAGCGAAATTGCGGACGGACAAAGTCCGGTAAGCGAGGTCGGAAGCGAGTACAAGGCGGTAGCCGAAGGAGCGACAAGACCGAGCATAAAGCAATTTCAAGACAGCGAAATTGCGGACGGACAAAGTCCGGTAAGCGAGGTCGGAAGCGAGTACAAGGCGGTA
>CANQLK010000178.1 GCA_947624665.1 Candidatus Gastranaerophilales bacterium | reverse complement strand
CCAGATACAAAAGGATGAACGGATATAATGTACTTCATCCGATGGGATGGGACAGTTTCGGTTTACCTGCCGAAAATGCAGCCATTCAGCATGGGGCAAATCCTAAAAAATGGACTCTTGATAACATTGCTTATATGAAAAAACAGTTAAAAGAACTTGGTCTGATGGTTGATTGGGACAGAGAAGTGACGACATGCCTGCCCGAGTACTATAAGTGGACACAGTATTTCTTTATACAAATGTTTAAAAAAGGTTTGGCATATAAGAAAGAGGCTGCTGTTAACTGGTGTAATAATTGTTCGACCGTTTTAGCAAATGAGCAGGTAATAGACGGCAAGTGTTGGAGATGTGACGGACAGGTTGAAAAAAAATATCTTTCTCAATGGTTTTTAAAGATAACCGATTATGCACAAGAGCTTTTAGATGATATAGAAACACTGAAAGGCTGGCCTGACAGTGTAAAGACAATGCAAAAAAATTGGATTGACCGTTCAACCGGTGCCATATTAAGATTTAAGGTTAAAGAAATAGAAGGGCTTGAAGTTCCCGTATATACTACAAGACCCGATACGGCTTATGGTATAACATATCTTGTTGTTGCGCCCGAGTATAAGGATATAGAAAAGTTAACGACACCTGAAAATAAGGCTGCTGTTGAAGAATACCGACAAAATGCAAGAAGAATGTCGGAAATAGAAAGATTATCAACAGAAAGACCAAAAACAGGCGTACCTTTAGGAACTCATTTAATTAATCCTTTAAACGGAGAAGAATTCCCGATTTGGACTGCTGATTATGCACTTGCCGAATACGGTACGGGTGCTGTAATGGCGGTTCCTGCGCATGATGATAGAGATTTTGCTTTCGCAAAAAAATATAATCTTCCGATAAAAATTGTTATACAAAATCCTGAAAATCCTTCTACAGAATTAACTCAAGCATATACTGATAAAGGTATTCTTGTTAATTCAATGGACTGCAACGGACTTGAAAATGAAAAAGCAAAACAGGTAATTATTGAAAAAGCCGAAAAAGGCGGATTTGGCGAAGCAAAAGTTCAATACAGGCTTAGAGATTGGCTGATATCACGACAAAGATACTGGGGAACTCCTATTCCTATAGTATATTGTCCGAAATGCGGAACCGTTCCCGTTGATGAGAAAGACCTTCCCGTTTTATTGCCTGAAGATGTCGATTTCAGTGTAAAAGGTATGTCGCCCGTTAAAACATCTGAATCATTTAAATATACAACCTGCCCTATATGTGGCGGTAAAGCAGAAAGAGAAACGGATACGATGGATACGTTTATGTGTTCGAACTGGTATTTCTACCGGTATACGGATGCAAGAAACGATAAGGCACCTTTTGATAAAGATATACTTCATTATTGGGCTCCCGTTGACCAATATGTTGGCGGGATAGAACATGCGATTTTGCATTTGTTATATTCAAGGTTCTTTACTAAAGCACTCAGAGATTTAGGTATTATTAATATAAATGAGCCGTTTAAAAATCTTTTAACTCAAGGTATGGTATTAAAAGACGGTTCTAAAATGTCAAAATCAAAAGGTAATACGGTTGATCCCGACGAAATATTCAGAAATTACGGTGCTGATACCGCAAGATTATTTATATTGTCCGATTCTCCGCCGAATAGAGATTTCGATTGGTCTGATGCAGGTGTTGAAGGCTGTTATAAATTCTTAAACAGATTATGGAAATTATATTCGGATTATCAAAAATATATTTCACTTGATTTTGTTTTGCCTGAAATTTCTTCCTTGTCGAAGCAAAATAATAATTTGGTAAGAGAAGTTCACATGGCTGTTAAGAAAATCTCTCAAGATATTACCGATGAATTCCAGTTTAATACGGTAATTTCTAAATATAGAGAATTTACTAATGTCATCTATGAATATGTAAATAACAAATCTGAATTTAATGAAGAAGATAAAAATGTATTCAGTTATGCTGTAATAACATTTTTAAAGCTGCTGGCTCCTGTATTGCCTCACATGTGTGAAGAAATATATGAGGGATTGGGCGGCAAGACTTCCATACATATTCTTGAATGGCCGAAATATGATGAAACATTGGCAAAATCAAGCACTATTACTTTAGTTGTTCAAATAAACGGTAAAGTAAAAGACAAAATTGAAGTTGACAGCGAAACTCCAAAGGATATGCTTGAAAAAATTGCTTTGTCAAGCGACAAAATTAAACAGCTTATTGCCGATAAACAAATTGTTAAAGTTATAGTAGTTCCTGCTAAGCTTGTTAACATTGTTATTAAGTAAGGAGTTAAAGTTAATTTGAATTATTGGTTTTGCCCTCACATTGACAGATATATTTGTTTCAACCGTAATAATATTTCATGTTGTACTGTCGGAAACAATACAAAAGAACAGTCGATTCTTTTTATAAAAGATTATTACAACGGTGAAGATATAGATTGGGACAAATTCTTCGAAGAGAGAGCAAAAATAAAAGAAGATTTCAGAAACGGAAAACATTTAGCCAATTGTGAGAATTGTTCTTTTCTTCTTTTTGATGACTGGGACAATATTAATGTTAAACGTGAGTTTAAATATGTTCAATTTTCTCATTGGCTCAGATGCAATTCAAATTGTATTTATTGTGAAAATCACATTCCATCGGCAAGAAGTTTAACGGACTGTGAACCTGAAACTTACAATTCTGTTCCTATTTTGGAAAGTCTTATTCAAAAAGGTTATGTTACAAAAAATACAATAGTGGATTTTGCAGGTGGCGAACCTACTATATATTATAAATTTAATGAACTGCTTAAATTATTAATCGACTTAAAACATTCTAAAACTCTAATTCATACTAATGCTATTTTTTATAACAAAACGATAGAAGAAGGCTTAAAAAAAGGATTGGTAAATATCTGTATTTCTGTTGATGCGGGTTCTCAAAGAATGCATGAAAAAGTAAAAGGGGTTATTTCTTATAATAAAGTTTGGTCACATATTAATAAATATACTAAAGTAAAAAATCCTTTTAAATCCAATTATATAGCTTTAAAATATATCATAATTCCGGGTTTAAATGACAGCGAAGAAGAAATTTTACTTTTTATACAAAAATCTTATAAAGCTGCCGCTGATATTTTATATTTGAATGTTGATAATAATGTTTACATTAATATTCACGACGAAGAAAGGCTAATGAAAATATTTAAGAGAGTTGTTGAATTGTCTGAATATTTTATCTCGGTTTGTAAAAAATATAATATACCTGTTAAATTGGAATATAATGTTCTTTATGCA
>CANQLK010000177.1 GCA_947624665.1 Candidatus Gastranaerophilales bacterium | reverse complement strand
AATGATATCGTTATTAAGGGCGACGGGTTTTCAAGAACTTCAAGATTATATGTACATATAAATGACAACATAGTATGTGATTATCTTGCGGACGGAATAATAATATCTACTCCGACGGGTTCAACCGCATATACACTGTCTGCGGGCGGCCCGATTCTTGTTCCGACTCTGGATGCTATTGTTATTGTTCCTATCTGCCCGCATACGATGAATGCAAGACCAATTGTTATTCCTTCTTGCGAGGTTGTTAATATTACTTCGGCTCAAAAAAAGCCGCTGCTTAAAATTTCCGCTGACGGTCAAAATACTTTGGATTTAAACCCTAATCAATCCATAGAAATTAAAAAGAGTGAATATTGTGCAAAACTGCTTTTGTTAAATATGCAGAAAAATTCATTTTATTCCGTATTAAAAGAGAAGCTGCACTGGGGACTTTCTTGGCAGGGGTAAAGGTATGATTAAATCGGTTTATATTAAGAATTATATATTAATTGATGAAGCCTTATTAGAATTTAATTCGGGATTTAATGTTCTTACCGGAGAAACAGGTGCAGGTAAAAGTATTATAATAGGTGCAATTGACTCCGTTTTGGGTGCAAAATCCTCTAAAGAAGTTATTAAATCAGGTTCGGATAAAGCATTAATCGAATTAACTGTTTTACTTAATTCGGATTTTGATTTTTCCGTTTTTATTGAGAACGGTATAGAAATAGAAAATAATGAAATGCTTATTTCAAAAGAGATAAACTCATCTTCTTCGAGATACAGAATAAACGGAATTCCTGTCAGCCGTGAATTTATTTGGAATATAAGAGAAAGAATTCTTGATATCCACTCGCAGCATCAAAGCTATAATTATATTCAGCCTCAAAATCATATTATATTGCTGGATAACTTTGCGGCTCAGACTCATAAAGACAATGTTAAAATTTTTAGCGAAAAATATAATTTATACTTATCTTTGCAAAAAAAGCTTGAAATCGCTCGAAATACGGTCAATACAAGCATTCAGCAGGAAGATTTTCTTAAATTTCAAATAAATGAAATAGAAAGTGCTTCTATTGATGACATAAACGAATGTGAAAATCTTAATAAAGAACTTGATATTTTATCCCATACGGAAAAGTTAAAAGAGCTTTCATACTCATCATATTGGGCTTTATATGGTGATGATAATAATATTATAAGCGCACTCGGAAATGTTAAATCAAATCTTTCAAAGCTTTCTTCAACGGATGAATCTGTTTTAAGTATGGAAGAAGATTTTATAAATGCTTATGAAACATTGAAGGATATTTCTTCAAGGTTAAGAGATTATTCGGAATCCAAAGAGAATGACGATGAAAGAATGAATTACATATCGGAAAGACTAAGTTTGCTTGAGAAAATAAAAAGAAAATACGGAAATACGCTTGAGGAAGTTTTAAAAACTTATGAAAAGTTATCGGAGGAGCTAAACGCAATAGAATGTTCTCAGGATGATGTCATAAAATATGAAAAGGAAATAAATGAAATAAAAATTCAACTGGAAGAATTATCATTCGGAATAAGTAAAACAAGAAAAGATTTGGCAGAGGCACTTTCCGAGG
This sequence comes from Candidatus Gastranaerophilales bacterium, assembly GCA_947624665.1. Lineage (GTDB taxonomy): Bacteria > Cyanobacteriota > Vampirovibrionia > Gastranaerophilales > Gastranaerophilaceae > Avigastranaerophilus. The sequence goes on along the minus strand of CANQLK010000177.1, from coordinate 1,713 downwards.
CTGTAACAAAAGAACTTCAAAATTTGGAGCTTCCCAAATCCGTATTTAAAATCAGCATAGAACCTTGTGCTATGAATGAAAAGGGAACGGACAGAGTAGAATTTTTAATATCAACGAATATATCTGAGGCGGTAAAACCGATATCCAAGGTAGCTTCAGGCGGAGAAATTTCAAGAATTATGCTTGCAATAAAAACAATATTTGCAAAAGCTGATAATACGAATACGGTAATATTTGATGAAATCGATACGGGAATATCGGGGAAAGCCTCACAAGCCGTAGCGGATGCAATAAGTAATCTTTCAAAGACTCATCAAATAATATTGATAACCCATCAACCTATCATAGCGGCAAGGCGGATTCTCATTTTTATGTTAAGAAGCTTCAAACCGATGTTACGGCTGTCAACGTTTATAAATTAGCGGGAGAAAACAGAATAAAGGCGATTGCGCTTCTTGCCGCAGGCGAAATTAATGAGGAGTCGGAATCTTTTGCTAAAAATCTTCTCGGTTCTTAAAGATATTCTATTGAACTACATATCGAGCCTGTGCCCAAGGATATCCTTTTAAAATCTGCCAGTTATCTTTTATTATTAATGAGGAACAATAATTTCCGTTCTTTGTTTTATTACAATTATCCGGAAGAGAATCGGATATTAATTCGTCACGAGTGTACTGATGACCAAACGGAAGCAGTTTCCCAACATAGTCGGGGTTATCATCATTTTGAATCCAATATTCAAATAAAAATATATCTCTTGCTACTACGTTTAAACGTTTTTTTCCGTTTGTATCGGCATAAAAATAAATAACTTTATATTTATCATTTCCGTTGCATTGCATAGCAATAAAAGTTCCGTCATTCAAATAAAATCTTGCCCAGGTGGAACTCAATTGTTTATCTTTTGCTTGAAGATCTTTAAATGTAAACGAACAAACTCCCTGTGTTGAATTTTTACAATCTCTGGATAATATCAAATGTTTTTTCAGATAATCATTAAAAAAAATGTAAGAACCTTGTTCGGTAACTTTATCGGGGAATTCCCAAACGGTGACATCACCGTTTTCCGATATCGAAGTCATGAATGCTTGAGTCAGTACGGAGTATACTTTTTTTAATCTTACAACAGTTTGGTCTTTATTGTAATTTGCAACAAAAATTCCGAAGCTTAAAGTAAAAACAATTCCTATAACAACCGTTGCAATTAAAGTTTCAGATAAAGTATTACCTGATTTATGCATAGATGAAATTGCTTTTAATTTTTTAAACAAATTACTACCTCTTTTATATTTTTACATATAATTTTCAAATACATCTAAAAATTGTTTTTGTTCTTCTTCATCCAAAGTAACAAGCGGTTTTCTTACATAGTTGTTAATAATTCCCAATTTAGAAAGAGCAAACTTAACAGGAACGGGATTTGGCGCCATAAAAAGCTTTCTGAACAAAGGATAAAGCTTTAAGTGAATATTTAAGGCGCTTTCCGTTTTACCTGCTTTAAAATCGGAAACCATTTGTTTAATCTGTTTGCCCTGAACGTGCGAAGCAACACTTATAACCCCGCAGGCTCCCAGTGACATCATAGGAAGTGTAAGGCTGTCGTCACCTGAGTATATGACAAAATCATCGGGTGATTTTATTTTAATTTCGCTGATTAAATCCAAATCGGGATTACTTTGTTTAACTGCTGCTATATTTTTAAACTCATAAGCA
>CANQLK010000176.1 GCA_947624665.1 Candidatus Gastranaerophilales bacterium | reverse complement strand
TATGCTACAGAAATAATATTTATAGAAAATAAAATGCATAAAGAATCTTTATGTGCTGATATTCAATATTTTAAAGATTATAGTCAAATGGCATTATTTAATGGTAATAGGAACGAAGAAATATTAAATATAATACAACAATGTAATTATCAATAATACTATGAGTGTGAGGTAACATACGGAGGAAATATGGCAGAAGACATAGAAAATTTTAAAAACCGGTTAATTAAATATCTACATGAAAATTATCCTAATATTGATATAAAATTTAGTGACGAAGCTGAAATTGGTAATGCATTTTTATTAGACGTAAAGGAAAGAGTAAGAGAAAAAACAACTTTTTATGAAGTTTCGATAACTAAACATATAGGAAGTAATGAATATGAAATTGCTAAAGCATATCAACAGCAATTGGAAAAAGCACTTATAACAAATGATGAAAAAATTTATAAAAGATTATTCTATTGAAATTTCTACCATAAATCATAATTCTAATAGTTATTATATTCTCCGAACATTTGTGTTACTTTTTTTATTACGTTTCCTTTTAACTATCTTAAATTGTATTTTTATGCTAGTTTATGAAAAAGGAGTGAAGTATGTCAAAAATTAAAAATGCAAGTATAAGTATATATGAGGCGTTGAACAATATAGAAAATGGGAAATACGTTATGCCTGCATTTCAAAGACAATACGTGTGGAGTATGGGGCAAATAGAAAAATTATGGGATTCTATACTTTTAGACTATCCTCTGGCAACATTTTTATTTTGGCATTTAGATTCTGACAATACACCTTTAGATACACTCTTTTGTAATTTTTTGAAAGAAGCTTCGTTTAGTAACAAAAAAAATCCCGATTCAAAAAATTATGAACTTTCCACAATAAAAGATATTAATATAACTGACACTGCTGTTTTAGACGGACAACAGCGCTTGACTTCTTTATATCTATCCTTAATTGGCTCAACTTATATCAGACAAAAATTTGCCAGAAAAAAACTGGATAGTGGTATTGTAGCTAAATTGCTTATAGAACTTAATAAAAATAAGCAGTCAATTGATGATGACGAATATAACAGTAAAAAATACGATGTAAAATTTACTGAAAAAATAGGCAAGGTAAGTCCTACTCAATTTGAAATCAGAAAAATACTTAATGAAAGATTTAGAAACAAAGAAACACGTAATGAGGCAATTGAGGAAGCCATTGTATGTGTGCCGCCTGACAGTAAGAACTATGCAAAAGGTATCATGGAAAAATTATGTTGCAAAATATATGATGAAAAATTAATCCAGTATACTGAAATATCCGATATGACACAAGATGACGCTCTTGAAATGTTTGTCCGATTTAACAGCGGTGGAAAAGCTCTTAGTAAATCAGAAATCACTATGTCTATTTTGGAAGTATATTGGCCGAGTGCTAAAACAGAATTCGGAGAAATATCAAAGATTTATGGTTTTAATACTGATTTTATTATTAGAACAGCTTTGTTACTATATGGTAATGTCATAAAATCTGTTATAATTAAACAAATCGCCGAAGATTTAAAAAACAATTGGGAATCCTTTAAACAATCATTAACAAATCTTGATTGTTTATTAGAAGATATAGGCATTGATAAAGAAAGGTTTAAAGAAAGCTGGAACGTACTTTTGCCTATTATTTATTGCATTTACTACAATCCTAATTATATTAATGATAAAGCTGCAATAAAAATATACTTAGTTAGAGCAATATTATTTACATATTTCCAATCGGGTACAACCTCCAAATTACAGAAATTAAAAAGCAATATTATTAAATGCAATTGTAGAATTACTTTAGAAATGCTTGATCAGATTACGGAATTAAAAGTTACTGAAGGTAAAATAGATGATATCTTAAATTCTGAAAAAGAAAGCCGGGTCGCAAAAGAAGCTTTGTATTTCTTAAGTAGTAATTGGCTAAACAAAAATTTTAAGTATGAGCTAGATCATTTACATCCTTCTTCTCGATTTGATAAAAGTAAACCTGATTTTATGACAGTACAAGATTGGGATTTAGCCAAAAGTAATAGAAATCGTTTAGCCAATTTACATTTATTGGAAGGTAGCAGTAACGGAGGAAAAAGTGATATGAGCCTTCTGGAGTATTATAATAATAAAAACGATGAGCAAAAAGCCATTTTCAGGGAACAAGCTTTTCTTCCGCAGAATGTATCATCCTTATTACAGGTTAGAGATTTTAATGTGTTTTATAATGAAAGACGAAAGTTATTACGAAATAAATTAATTGAATTATTAACTTTAGATAATACTATATAATATTATTTTCTTCTTTTTTGAACAAGTATAAAGTAACAAGAAAAATAACAGTTAGTCCCGTTAAGACCTTCGTAAAATATAATAACAACATACTATTTTTTAGTATCATAGGTATTAGAATAAAACAGAGGAAACAGATATGGATTTAATTGAACGCAATAGAGAATTAATGAAAAAATTTGAAACAATGATAAATACGGCAGATGATAAATTAGCACAAGAATTGGTAGCTCCTGATGCGGCATTTTATACCCCTGCAAGTCCCGAGCCTCTTTATGGCGGCAAAGGATATCTGTCTGTTGTCCATTGGATGAGAAAAGGTTTTAGCGATGTTCAATGGCATATAACGGATATGGCGGCAGACGTTGATAAGGTCGCAGTTAAGTGGGATTTAACGGGAACTCACGATGGCGAATTTATGGGAATTAAACCGACAAATAAAAAAATCTCGGTTTGTGTTATGAATTTTTACTATTTTAATAAAGACGGACAAGTTATAAATGATATTGCAGCAGAAGGAATGATAGGAATTTTTCGTGGTATTGGAGCAATGTAGCGGATGGATTAAATTTATATATATGCAGGATTGAAAAAGGGTGATGAAGTAACAGGTAATACAGTTTGGAATTTATGAAATGATTATAAATGTACGGAAAACGGACACATATTAATATTACAGCCAACGGCTTTCAATATCAAAAGATTAGTATGTGATTAATGATTGTAGGATAAAATAATTAACAATAAAAAAAATATGTGTTAGAATTGAAGATGAAGAACCGTCAAATAGTAGAAATGCGGTATAAGGTTAAAATTAAAGAAATGCGGGCGTAATTCAGTGGTAGAATGTTTGCTTCCCAAGCAAAATATCGCGAGTTCGAGCCTCGTCGCCCGCTAATAAAAAGCCATACGATTAGTATGGTTTTTTAATGCGATTATAACCTTTCATGACAGTTTGGATGTGTTTTTGTTGGCTATAATGCCGAAACATGGGGAGTTTAAGGCGAG
>CANQLK010000175.1 GCA_947624665.1 Candidatus Gastranaerophilales bacterium | reverse complement strand
GTATTCCTATTCTCATTAACATTTCCTTAGCCGGTGTAATCATTATGGATTATAACACGAAAATATCGGTTTTTACCGATTTTGACTCTATTGTTAAGAAATTGAACTTTTATTAATTATTTTTGCTGCTTTGCTTTGTTATTTATTCTGCAAATGTAAATACCTGCAAATACTAACAAGCATGCAAAAGCCTGTTTTAAGTTAATTGTTTCGCCCAAGAAAAACCATCCGAAAAACACTGCCGCTATCGGAAGCAAAAATAAAAACGGAGAAAATTTACTTGCTGGCAATGTGCATATTGCAAAATTATACAACGCATATGCTACCACAGTTAGCATGCCTAAATATATAACAACGAAAATACTCGAATTCACTACTATTGAAAAATTTCCGCCGTCTATTATATTATATAAACCGAAAAATATCAGACCTCCAATAATCGATATACCCGCAAGAAAAAACGGAGGATATCTGTCCATAAGATATTTTGTGGTAATTACACAAGTATCGGTTAATATTATGGCTATAAGTTCCAAAAAATTACCCAATAAAGGGTTCGGAGCCAACTCTGATTCATCGGAAGCAAGACTTAACAATATCGAACCGATTATTGAAACAAATAACCCCAAATATACTATTCGCACAAACTTCTCTTTTAAAATTATTCTGGCTGCTATTACCAAAATAACCGGCTCTAAAGAACTTACTATTCCTGCCTGACCTGAAGTTGTATACTTCAAGGCATTTGTTTCAAAAATAAAATAAAGGCATGGTTCACAAAGCATCATGAGCAAAAAAAGCTTTATATCTTTTTTGTCAATTTTTATATTCTTATACAAAGTAAAAATAAAAGGCAGAAATAAAATTGTAGAAACAAACATTCTCATTGCCATCAAATGAGGTGTTGAATAATATTCCAAACATATTTTCGTTGCGGTTAAAGTAGTACCGTATAACAATACCGCTATACTAATGGATATATAAGCAAATAACTCATTTTGATTTTTATATTTGGATAAGAAATCTTTCATTTCATATAAATTCCTCAATTCTTAAAAGACAATAGTAAAATAATCAAATAAAGTAGTTCAAAAATCAAATAAAAGCTGAATTTTTTTAACAAAAATATATTAAATTATTTTATGTTTTTTTAAGAAATATTTTGATTTTTTTATATTTTGTAATATAATGTAAACAAAGGTAATATATTTTAATGTTAAGGGGTCTAAGAAATGACTGAAAATAATGAAGTACAAGGCGAACAAGAAACTCATCAAAAAATACTTGTTGCAGATGATGAAGCAAGTATCAGAAGAATTTTGGAAGCTCGCTTAAGCTTAATAGGATATGATATTGTAACGGCAACAGACGGAGAAGAAGCTATTGCAGCTTTCAATAAACACAACCCTGATTTAATTGTACTTGACGTTATGATGCCGAAAATTGACGGATACGGAGTAACCAGAGAAATAAGAAGAACCTCTGATGTCCCTATTATATTATTAACAGCATTGGGAGATGTATCGGAAAGAATAACAGGACTTGAACTTGGTGCCGACGATTATGTAATAAAACCGTTCAGTCCGAAAGAACTTGAAGCAAGAGTTAAAGCAGTACTTAGAAGAACAAGTACTAAAGAAGTTTCCGTTCCTACAAGTAAAGTTGCAAAAAATGTTATAACAACCGGTAATATTAGAATTGATACGGCAAGACGTCAAGTATTCAGAAAGAATGAACGAATCAGACTTACGGGTATGGAATTCAGTTTGCTTGAACTGCTTGTCAATAACTCTGGTCAAGCATATTCAAGAAATGAAATTCTGCAGCACGTTTGGTCATATCCGCCGGATCATAGAATTGATACTCGTGTTGTTGATGTTCATATTTCAAGATTACGTTCCAAACTGGAAACCGACCCTGCTAATCCCGAATTAATTCTTACAGCTAGAGGTATCGGTTATATGTTCCAAAGAATTTCTTAAAAATAAAACACAATTAAACAAAAAAGAGATGAAATAATAAAATATATTTCATCTTTTTTTTATTTAATTTAGTGCCACAACTTCGTTACACATACAAGCTCGCAAAGCTCATTCTTCGCTTGCTCGTTTTGTAACCTTTTCAATACGCCACTCGCAAATTTTTACTCTCACCTTCGGCTTATCGTAAAAATTTACTCGGACATTCGAAGTTTTTTTAAATTTAAAATTGTTGAAGAATAAAAACATATAATAACTATGATTTTAAATATTTATCATAATTATTTTTTAAATCAATTTCAAGCCTGTTCATTTCATCTTCAACTTTTTGAACCCATTTTGCGGTATCCTCTTTTGTGATATCTTCAGGTATATAAATAGGATTGCCATACAAAGCAACAGTTCTGCACGGGCCTATAGGAACCTGAAATTTATCCCAAGAATTAAACGTTATAAAAGTTTTATTTTTAGAAGCCCACGCAACAGGCACTATAGGAACACCAGATATCTTGGAAATATTTATTATTCCGTCTTTTACTTTACCCTTAGGCCCTCTTGGCCCGTCTACCATAATGCCTGCCGAATTGCCTTCCTTTAATTTTTCAATCAATTCTAAAGAAGCAGCAACTCCTCTGCGTTTAGAAGAACCTCTTACCGATTTGATTTTTAAGCATTGACAAGCTTTTGCAATAATTTCTCCATCATTAGATGCACTTATTAATGCATAAAATTTTGATTTATCTTTTACTCCGTATACTAAACACTGATGACAATGCCACATTGAAAATATAAATTGACCTTCAGGATAATTTATATGTTTTATTTTTAGTAAAAAACTCTCGATTATAAAAAAAGTCTTTAATAGAAATATAAGGGAATTTAACTTTAATTGTTCTTTAAATTTTCTTTTATTTTCTTTTTTTTCTGACACAAAATATCTCCCTAACCAAAATTAAAACAGAGTACGTCAATATATTTTGGCGTACTCCGTAATAATTTTAAACACTATTGAATGTTTTCTTTAACTTCTGCTGCAACATTTTTAGAATCCAATTTAATACTTGGTCCCATTGTAGTTGTTAAATAAACGGATTTTAAATAGATACCTTTAGAAGTTGAAGGTTTTGCTCTCAAAACAGCATCAGCTAAGGTAATATAGTTTTTCATCAAATCATCGGATGAGAATTGAATTTTACCGATTGGAACGTGAATCATACCTTGTTTATCGGCTCTGAATTCAACTTTACCTGCTTTTGCATCTTTTACTGCTTTAGCGACTTCCAAAGTAACGGTTCCCGTTTTAGGGTTAGGCATTAAACCTTTAGGACCTAAAACACGACCTAATTTACCGAGCATGCC
>CANQLK010000174.1 GCA_947624665.1 Candidatus Gastranaerophilales bacterium | reverse complement strand
CCTCTTTTAAAATTTTTGGAGGATAGGAGACTCGAACTCCTGACATCCTGCGTGCAAAGCAGGCGCTCTACCAACTGAGCCAATCCCCCTTGGACTATGTTTATATTATCATGTCATAAAAAAAAATCAAGAACTTTTATTTATATTTTTTTATTTTATTTTTTATTTCGTTTTTTTTATCTTCTTCTATGTTATTCAATAATCCTTTTAGCAGTCTTTTTGCTGATTGCTTTTTATCTGTGGCATACAAATAATCAGCATATTCTTTTATATATTCATAATTATAAGGTGCAAGTCTTTTCATTATTGAAAAATTTGCCAATGCCCCTTCTTTATCATTAAATTTAACACAGCATTTTGCCATATAAAATCTGTAAAATGCGTTGCTTATATCAAAATCGGATGCTTCCTTAAAATATATTAATGCTTCTTTATATCTTTCTGTTTCATATAAGCACAAACCGGTTTTTTTATAAGCATCTTCATTATTCGGTGAAACGGAAAGCGATATCTTATAATTTTCAATTGCTTTTTCGTAATCTTTATATTTGTAATATACTTCACCCAGCAGGTAATATATTTCAGCCGTATTTCTGTCCAATTTCAATGCCAGATTTAATAGTTTTTCGGATTCTTTATAATTATTGTCTTTCATTTCGGCTTTCGCCATTAAAATGAATGCGTTAATATATTTAGAATTCTCTTTTATTATTTTTTCGCAAATTGATTTTGTTTTCTTTATATCTCCTGTTTCATAGTTAATCTTTGCATATAAATATTTATATTCCAATGATTGAGAATTTGATTTAATTGCTTTTTCTATTCTTATTTTTGCTTTTTCCCACATGCTTATGTATGAATAGTATTTCGCAAGAACATAATAATGAAAATCGCTCTCATCTTCTATTGATTCTAATTGATTTACAAGTTTTTGCAATTTTAAAGTTTCGTTATCTTCCGTATAAATTAATAATTTTAATGCAAGTGCAAAGTCGTTATCCGAATTTATTGAAAGTATTTGTTCTATGATTTTTTTTGCAAGCTCTTTTTTGTTGTTTGTATAATAAAAATAGGCAAGTGCCTTATTGTACGTTATGTTATCTGGTTCTAAAGTAAGTGCTTTACAATAACATATTTCCGCCTCTTTAAAAAATCCTTTAATCGTAAATAATATTGCCGTTTTAAAATAATATACGGCTTTTTGTGGATTTAATTTTATTGCATAAGTATAACATTCTATGGCTTTTTCCATATCCGATTTATTATAATATATTTCTGCCGATAAATAATATAATTCATCATTTTCGGCATATTCGGATAAACTTTCGATAATACTTTGTGCTTCGGTTAATTTGTTATTCTCTATTAATTGTCTAGCTGTTTCTATACCTGAGGGAATATTCTTTTTATCGTTATTATATGCTTTTTGGTAGTATTCTTCCGCAAGTTTTTGTTTCCCCGTTTTTTTATATGCCATAGCCGTATAATAAAGCACTATTCCGTTATTTATATGGTTTTTATTCTTGTTAAATAAAGAAATTATTTCTTCGTATTCACCGCTTTCAAATAATAGAGGAAAAAGTTCCGCTGCCGTTTTTTCTGTTTCGTAATTTTCATTATATAAATCCGAAAATATATTCTTTGCCTTTGCCGTATCGTTTTTTATTTTGAGTAATTTTGCATATTCGAATTTTATTTCATAATTTTTAGGTTCGATATTAAGAATTTGTTCATAAAATCCGATAGCCCTGTTCCAAAGACAAAGTTTTTTATACAAAACAGCAAGCTCATGCATTATTTCTATGCTTTGATTATCAATAGCAAGAGCTTTATAAAAAAAATCCATGGACTTTTTATATTCACCGCTTTTTTTGTAATTAAAAGCTGTTTTTAAATATTGAGTTAAATCGTTATCAGGCATAAGTCAATTATATTTTTAAAGCTTTAATTAGTAAAGTATTTATTCAATTTCCAAAATTTTTTTATAAAGTTCTTTTTGTTTTTCTGAAATTTTTTCAGGAATATTAATCGTTATTTTAACGTTAAGGTTGGAAAAGCCGCCTGATTTTTTAGGCAATCCCAGGTCTTTAAGTCTTAATATTTTTCCGTTTCTTGTTTCAGGGGGAATTTTTATTCCTATAATTCCGTGCAGGGTTGAAATATCTTTTTTACAACCCAAAACAGCCTGTGCAGGAGTTATTTCAACGCTTTTAACAAGATTTTCACCGTCCATGGAGTATTCGGAATCTTTAAGTTTTATCACGAAGTACAAATCACCTTTTCTTCCGTAGTTGTCAATTTTACCTTCGCCTTTGAGTCTTATTTTTTGACCGAGCGAAGTACCTTTCGGAATTTTAACCGAAAGAGTTCTGGTTCTTGTGACAATGCCTGTTCCGCCGCATTCGGGGCAAACCTGACCGCCTGAACATTTTGTACATCTTTCCATTGTACTCATTTTTACATTTATGGGTTTGTCATTCATTAAATCTTTTGCCGTAATATTAAGGTCTTGAGTTATATCAAGACTTTCTTCTCGGTTTTGAGTTCTATCGGCTGAGGAGGAGGACTGTCTTCTTGATTGTGTCCTTCTTGCGCCTCCAAACAAATCCTCATAAGAAAATCCGCTTGTTCGTTGAGTTCTGCCTGTTCCCATCATATCTCCGAATATAGAGCTGAAGAAATCCGAGAAATCGCCGCCGCCAAATGTTTGGCTAAAGCCTCCCTGATTAAAATTAAAGTTTTCAAACCCGGGAGGAGGAGTGAAATTTGCACCCTGCTGCCAATTGGCGCCCAAGCTGTCGTATCTGCTTTTCTTTTCCTTATCGGAAAGCACTTCATAAGCTTCATTTATATCTTTAAATTTCTGTACCGCATCAGCTGATTTATTTACATCGGGATGATACTGCCTTGCAAGTTTTCTGTATGCCGATTTTATTTTTGCTTCCGTAGCATTTCTGTCTACCCCGAGTATTTTATAATAATCTTTATATTCCATTTTAATTTATCTCCTATTTTAATCCGGTGTCGCAACATTATGCTTGCTCTCTTGAAATTGCTTTGCGCTCGGTCTAGTCGCTCCTTCGGCTACCGCCTTGTACTCGCTTCCGACCTCGCTTACCGGACTTTGTCCGTCCGCAATTTCGCTGTCTTGAAATTGCTTTACGCTCGGTCTAGTCGCTCCTTCGGCTACCGCCTTGTACTCGCTTCCGACCTCGCTTACCGGACTTTGTCCGTCCGCAATTTCGCTGTCTTGAAATTGCTTTACGCTCGGTCTAGTCGCTCCTTCGGCTACCGCCTTGTACTCGCTTCCGACCTCGCTTACCGGACTTTGTCCGTCCGCAATTTCGCTGTC
>CANQLK010000173.1 GCA_947624665.1 Candidatus Gastranaerophilales bacterium | reverse complement strand
CCTACTCTGGCTAAAACAGGGTCAGCGCCTATGGCTTCTGCCGCAGATTCGGTCAGGTTAGATACTCTTAAACTATGTTCAAATGTACCGGGGGCAGTTTCATGCAATTTTTTAAGCAGCGGTTGATTATAGTCGCCCAATTCCGCAAGTCCGTATGTTGTAATTACTTTAAACAGATTTTCCAAAATAGGAATCATACCCAAAGCTAAAATTCCCGAGAACAAACCGTTTAAAATGCCTGATAATAAGTCTTTCCAAAGTCTTGTTAAACCCAAATCATAGTAAACGCATAAAATTACCAATCCCATTGTTAATGAAATAAAGACACCGACTCTGATTAAATCGAATCTTTTGGAATACCGAATTGTAGTCATGCTGATTGTAGTAACTGAAACGGATAGTAAGAATACCGACATTGAAAGTGCCGAGAATTGCAAAGATAGAGTTATTATGGTAAGAAGCGTAACGGTTATATAAAAAGAGCTTCTGGGGTTTAAGAAAACAGATAAAATTATAGCATAAAACGGAAACGGAAGCAGAAATACAAAGCCGCTTGTAGGCAAAGCCACCGCACATATTGCAATTAAAATACTCAATACAGCTATTATAGACATATATCTTATGTTCAGAAATTTTTGTTCAAAGAATTTTATATAACATACGACAACAAAAATTCCCATACAAACCAGAGTAAAAATGCCTATTAAGCCCCAATAATTTATTCTTAAAATGTTATAACCGACTTTACTTAGTGCTTCTTTTTTAACCTGAGTAACGGGTTCACCTACTTTAACAATAACATCACCCTTATTAAATTTGACCTTAATAGGTGTAACTTTATCTCTTTCGGTTTTTCTTGCTATTTCTGTAGCTTCTTCATCAACAATCATATTAGGAACAATAACCTGTTCAAGAATAGCCGTTATAACTTTTTTATTATTCAAAGTTGTATTAGCTTCAACATTTCTGTTAATTATTTTAGCAAGTGAATTTTCTTCAAAATCTTTTTCCGTAATACCTTCATTTAAAACAGCGTCAAGTGTATGAACAGATAAATCAAAAACATCTTTTAATTCATCATCGTCTGCATTCAAGAAAAACGAGAAAACAAAATTTTTTGTATTAGTTTCTGGGATATCAAAAATTGCATCCAATTTTCTTTGTTTATTTTTTTCAGGTTCATCCTGATTTCTGATTTCTATAACACTTTCAGCGATTTCATTTAAATTATTTTTAATATAAGTATTATCAGCAGGAGAGTAGACAGGTTTAACTTTTGAAGCTACTTCTCTTTTTCTTTTTTCTGTTTTTATATTATCCACTACTTCAATATTAGTGGGTGCAATAATCATGACTTTACTGATATTATCTTTACCGACTATGGTTTGAAAGAAATAATATTTAGAAACAATAATTCCCGTAAAAACGATAGCAAATAATAATATTAAAATAGCATTAATCAAATATTTAGGTGATTTTAACCAAGCCAAAATTTTATCTGTATATAATTTTTTCATAATAATTCCCGTTAACTTTATTCTCAATTTTACAACAACACAAATATTTTGCAAAATTAGTAAACAGTTTGAACTTTTATTATATGGATATTATAATTTTGACTATAAGAATTTTCGCAGATAACTAATTATGAGTATACAAAAAGCTAAAAAAAATTTTATAAAAATACTAATTATTATCTCGGTATTTGAGTTTTTATACTTAGGAATTCTGCCGTATTTTTTAACGCAATACATAAATAAAGAGGATACAAAAGAATTTATAGGCAAAAGAATTCCGATAAAAACGGAATATTCAAATGCGAATATTAAAACGCATATATTGCCTTTTATATCAATGCAAGCTGATAATTTAAGGATATCCGATAAAATAACGAACGAAGAAATTTTAAACACAGATAAAACTTATATAAAACTATCCCTTTTGCCGATATTGGCAAAAAAAATAGAAATAAAAGAAATTAAAACGGACAATACTAATATATTATTAAAAAGAGATGAACAGGGAATTTTCAACTTTGAAAAAATGTTTCCGAAGAACGGAAACAGCAAGTTTAAAGCAGATATTTCAAATATAATTCTTAATATTAAAGACTACAAAATAAATTATAAAAATATTGATGATAATTATGAGATAAAAGGTTCCGATATTTCTATTGTTAATCAAAATGGCAAATCGGCAGTTATAAAAGCAGCAGGCGATATAAATACAGCAGATGCAAAAACGGGAAGTTTTGACGTTGATTTAAAAATAAATTATCCAATCGAATTAAAAAAAATAAGAAAAGAAATGATATCAGGTAATTGTACCTTATACAATATTAACCTTGAGGTAATTAAACCGATATTAGACAAATATACAAACAATGAAATAACAAAATTAGAAGGATTGATTGATTTCATTCAAATAACGGCGCAGAAAGAAAAAGAGTCGAACAGGATTTCAGTTAATTCAAGCATTAATAATTTTGTCTTTGACAAAAAAGGCTGGAAAAATTATATACAAGCCGACGGCAATCATCAAATACAAAGCAGTTTAGAGCTTGAAAAAGATAAGGTTAAAATAAATACATTATCGGTTAAAGCCGATGAAATAAATATAAAAAGTGCAGGGAATATAGAATTTAAAAAAACACCTAATCTCAATATTGACGTAGAAGTAAAAGATTCAAGAGCGGAAAAGATAGCAAAAATACTGCCTCCTAATCTTGTTCCCAAACAAATGACAATTGAAAAGATTAAGAATTACGGAGTTTTTGGCGATTTAGAAGCAAAAGTTAACATAAATGGCGATATTCCTCAACCTGATATAACAGGATGGGTCAAGGCAAGAGATGTTCATATATTGGATAAATCACTACACCATGAGCATAAAGGGCAGATTAACATAACTTTTGACAAGCGAATATTAAATATGGATATACTTGTCGAAATGTTAAACAATCAAAAAGCGGAGGTCAAAGGTCACACATATATGTACCGTGACGGAATTAATGATGTGACAGTCAAGACAACGAATAATATCGATTTTAGATTAGCTCAAAAGATTATCATACCTGTGAGTAAGGTTTTTAACTTTATGCTCGGCCCTATTCCCGAGATGGATATAACTTCGGGAAGAGGAATAATAGATATGAGAATAAGGGGTTCAGTAGATTTCATAGACATGAAAGGATACTCTAAATTCGACGGAGCGAGCCTTACATATAACGGATTGTATGCAAAAATACACAACGGCAAAGGCAGATTAGACTTTAACGGTGACGTTATAAAATTTAAATCAGACAAAGTTTATGTAAAAAATAATTTTGTGGATATAGATGGAACGGTAAAAATTAACGATTACTAGATTTTAATATAAAATCGAATAAATGTGATGCAAGAGATTTACTGGAATTAATAAACAAGA
>CANQLK010000172.1 GCA_947624665.1 Candidatus Gastranaerophilales bacterium | reverse complement strand
CCCTCGACATCCGGTTTTGGAGACCGACGTTCTACCAACTGAACTAAGGACGCAATTATAAATCCCTTTATTTTGTTTCTTTATGTGCAGTATGTTTTTGGCAGAACGGACAATATTTATTTAATTCCATTCTTTCTTTTGATGTTTTTTTGTTCTTTACTGTTGTATAGTTTCTTCTTTTGCATTCTTCACAAGCAAGAACTACCATTCTGTCATTTTTTCCTTTAATTCCCATTGTTTCACCTTTTCTTGTCAAATATCTTTTGTTTTATTTACAATAGAAAACTATAGAATACAGCTTTTTCCTTATATTCTACTTCCTCTCTTTTAGATTTCAGTTTATATCATATATTAAACATATTTTTTTTCAAATATAAATTTACATTTCTCAAAATATGTCTGTTTTTTTCTTAATTGTAAACAACTTTTTCAATTAAATTGACATTGATTTTACTTGAGCTCATAATATTGAAAATGAGGTTGAAAGCATGAATTTTAATTCGGTTAAACATACAGACTAATAACACATTAAAACGAAGAAAAACTGTTCGGTTTTTCTTTTTTTTTAAATTAACCGAAACAACAAAGTACGAGGAATATGATACAAACGCAAAACAAAAAAATTTATAAAGCCGTAGCTGAAACTGTTAAACAAGTTTCATCATCTTCATATTTTATTGAAATAAACTGCGGCGAAAAAATAAATATTAAAGCAGGTCAATTTATATCAATATATTGTAACGGCTTGACTTTAAGAAGACCTTTCAGTGTTTATTCCAACAAAAACGGTAAAATCGGGATTTTGTTTAAAGAAAGAGGAAAAGGCACAAAGTATATTAAATCTCTTAAAACAGGCGATTTAATAGATATAATAGGGCCTTTAGGCAACGGATTTAATATTAAGGACAAAAAATCTTTATTAATAGGAGCAGGTATCGGTATTGCTCCTATTTCATTCTTAAAATCCCAATTGGAAGAACGGAATATTACATGTATCTTTGCAGGCGGATTTCTTAATAAAAATGAAATTCCCATCGGTATTAATATTGATAAAATATACACTGATGATGGTTCTTACGGGGGAAAAGGCAGTATTATCGACTATATTGAAGGCTTAATTAATGAATACAAACCCGAAATTATATACGCCTGCGGGCCTCTGATTGTTTTAAAAAATATTGCTCTTGCAGGACAAAAACATAATGTCGAAACTCAAATTGCTATGGAAAAAGTTATGGCATGCGGCATTGGAGTTTGCAGAGGCTGTGTAATAGATATTAAAAAAGATAATAAAATTGTTAATGCAACTGTTTGTAAAGATGGCCCTGTTTTTTCGGGAAGCGAGGTCGTATGGCGGTAGATTTTTCAAAGCTTACGGTTAATCTTAACGGATTTATACTTGAAAATCCGATTATGACAGCTTCAGGTACATACGGCTACAGCAGTGAATACAATGACTTTATTGACGTATCAAAACTGGGCGCCATTGTCACAAAAGCTATATCGCTTACCCCGAGAGAAGGCAATAAACACATCCGCATTACTGAAACTAAAGCGGGAATGATTAATTCCATAGGACTTGAAAATGTCGGCATACAAGAATTTATCAATAAAAAACTACCCGTATTAAAAGAAAATAACATTAACTTTGTTATGAATCTTGCAGGCTCAACTCTTGATGAATACCTTGAAACCGCTAAAATCTGCGAATTAAATAAAATAAAAGCCGTGGAATTAAACGTATCATGCCCGAACGTTAAATCAGGATGCCTTGAATTCGGAACCGAAGAGAATTCATTATACAATCTTGTAAAGGCTGTTCGTGAGGTATATAAAGGATTTTTAATTGTAAAATTAACTCCCAATGTAACATCGATAGAAAAGATAGGGGAAGCAGCAGAAAAAGCAGGTGCAAATGCCGTCAGTGCAATAAATACATTAAAAGGCACGTCAATAAAAATAAACAGAATAAGGGGAAAATTTCAAAAAGAAACAGTCCAAGGCGGGTACTCCGGAGTTGGCATAAAACCCGTTGCAATAAATGCCGTTTGCAGATTATATAAAGTCTTAAATATCCCTATAATAGGCATTGGAGGAATTGAAACGCTTGATGACGTTTTGGAATTTTTTGCAGCAGGAGCTCAAGCCGTGCAAATAGGAACCGCTAATTTTACTCACCCTGATATTGCTGAAAAGCTGATATTTGAGTTAAACAATTATATTGAAACAAACGGATTTAAAGACTTAGACGAATTAAAAAGAGAGTTGAGGGAATAAATTATGGCTGAAGTATTAGAGTTATTGGAAAAAGCTGAAGGAGTTCTTCACGGACATTTTTGTCTTACCTCGGGACTTCACTCGAATATATATTTTCAATGTGCCAAATTATATCAATATCCCGATATAACGGAGCAATTAGGTAAACGTCTTGCAGAAAAGCTTTCGGATATTGAATATGATACAATTGTTGCACCTGCAATAGGAGCTGTAATTATAGGATATGAAACAGCCAAAAATGCGAAAAAACGCAATCTTTTTGTTGAAAGAAAAGACGGCATTATGCAGTTAAGGAGAGGCTATTCACTAAAAAAAGGCGAAAGAGTAGTGATAATTGAAGATGTTATTACAACTGCAAGAACCATAAAAGAAACAATGGAAGCCATAAAAGAATATGAACCCGAAGTTGTAGCCGTAGGATGTATTGTTGACAGGACAAAAGGAAAAACGGAATTCAACATTAAATCATTAATGCAAATAGATCCCGTTGTATATGAACCCGAGAACTGTCCTCTATGCAAGGAAGGTATACCTTTAGTAAAACCGGGAAGCAGAGAAGAAAAGGCTAAGGCATAATGGAGCATTTAATTGATATAGAAAAAATCAATAAAAAAGATATTCTTGATATCATTGAACTTGCAAAAAAATTCAAAGACGGCAAAAAAAGTTCGGATGTCGCAGGAAAAACTCTTGCTTTAATGTTTTACGAAAATTCAACAAGGACAAGATGCAGTTTTGAAATTGCGGCAAAAAAACTCGGAATGAACGTAATAAATTTTGATGCTTCACACTCTTCGCTGTTAAAGGGTGAAAGTCTTAAAGATACCATTGAAAACCTGTATTTTATCGGTGTAAATGCGGTTGTTATAAGACATTCTTATTCGGGGATTATCAATAACGTAATGCGGCTTGTAAAATATCCGATAAAATTTATTAACGGCGGTGACGGAACCCACGCACATCCTTCTCAAGCTTTATTAGACTTCTATACAATGCTTGAAAAAATAGGAACGGTTGAAAATAAAAAAATTACAATAGTAGGTGACGTTTCTCACAGCCGTGTAGCGAAATCAAATATAGCACTTTTATCAAAATTCAATGCCGACATACATCTTTGCGCCCCTTCTTACCTTCAATTTGAGAATTTGAAGGCTTTTAACATTAAATATCATGA
>CANQLK010000171.1 GCA_947624665.1 Candidatus Gastranaerophilales bacterium | reverse complement strand
AATGGAAGAATCAAAAGTATATTTTATAAAAGATATAACACCTGACAGTTTGATTAAAATATATAAATCACTCGGAAGAGAGTTAAACGGAAAAGTCGGGGTAAAAATATCAACAGGTGAACCCGGAGGTCACAATTTTTTACAGCCTGCATTAATCGGTAAATTGGTTAAATTATTAAACGGAACGATTGTTGAATGTTGTACCGCCTATGAAGGCAAACGAATGAACCCTAAAGACCATTGGAAAGCCATAGAAGACCACGGATTTAAAGCCATAGCTCCCTGTGATATAATGGATGAATTTGATGAAAAAGAATTACCCGTTATTGGCGGATTTCACCTAAAAACCAATATTGTGGGAAAACATATCGAAAATTACGATTCCATGCTTATTTTATCTCATTTTAAAGGTCATTTGATGGCAGGTTTCGGCGGAGCTTTGAAAAATATCAGTATAGGTATAGCTTCAACCGCAGGAAAAGCCAATATTCATACCGCAGGTAAAACAAAAAAAGCTTCCGAATTATTCGATAACTTACCGCTTCAGGATTATTTCCTTGAATCTATGGCAGATGCGTGTAAATCAGTTTTAGAATATCTGGGTAAGGAAAATATGCTTTATATTAATGTGGCAAACAGACTTTCCGTTGATTGCGACTGCGATTCTCATCCTGCTGAACCTTTAATGGCAGATTTGGGCATTTTTGCTTCAACCGACCCCGTTGCTTTGGATCAGGCATGTTATGATGCGGTTATTAATTCAACTGACTCGGGCAAAGCCGCACTTATTGAAAGAATGAATTCAAGACACGGAATTCATACCGTAGAAGCTGCTTCCCAACTTGGACTCGGAAACAGAAAATATCAAATTATCTCTGTTGACTAAAAAAGAGGGCTTTTAAACCCTCTTTTTTACATAAATAATACGAATAACATAATTATACTTGCCATTAATATAGGAGAACAAGTTTGTAATAAATCACAGTTGAACTGCTTTCGTTGATATTTTGTAATGTTTGTTATCTCTATTGCATATTTGTTTCGTCCGAAGGTAATATTAAAATTTCCTTTATTTATTGATTTTGGATTTTCCAATATATTTTGAATCATATTTCTCCTTTCTTTGTTGTTATGTTATTAAAAAAAATTTTGGTAATTTTTTTTTTACAAATTTCATATTTTTATATTTACAAAAGTTAAAGATTTTTTTTTTACCTTTATTGCAAATAAAATAAAGTTAACGTAAAATTAATATAATTTGAGGAGGAAATATGATACTGATAACAGGCGGTGCGGGATATATCGGCAGTCATACCGTTGTTAATTTCATAAATGCAGGTTATGAAGTTATTGTATTTGATAATCTTTCAACAGGGCATATAGAAACGATTGAAACCTTAAAACAAATCGGTAATGTAACTTTTGAAAAAGGTGATTTGAAAAATATTAATGATATCGATGAGGTATTTAGCAAATATA
Organism: Candidatus Gastranaerophilales bacterium; assembly: GCA_947624665.1. Classification (GTDB taxonomy): domain Bacteria; phylum Cyanobacteriota; class Vampirovibrionia; order Gastranaerophilales; family Gastranaerophilaceae; genus Avigastranaerophilus. The sequence goes on along the minus strand of CANQLK010000171.1, from coordinate 2,017 downwards.
AAATAGATGCGATTATTCATTTTGCGGCATATTCTCTTGTCGGAGAATCCGTGGTAAATCCTGCCAAATACTATAGAAATAATGTTTTTGGTACATTAAACCTGCTTGAAACTATGGTTGTGCATAATGTTAAAAAAATTGTTTTCTCTTCGACCTGCGCTACATACGGGGAACCTAAATATGTTCCTATAGATGAAAGTCATCCTCAAAATCCTATCAATCCTTATGGAAATTCAAAACTTACGGTTGAAAAAATGCTTGGAGATTTTGATACCGCTTATGGTTTAAAATCAATAATACTAAGATATTTTAACGTTGCGGGTTGTGACAGCCAAAACAGAATTGGGGAATGGCACGAACCTGAAACTCATTTAATCCCAAATATAATGAAATCAGTATTTGATAAAGGTCAAAAATTTAAAATATTCGGTGACGACTATAATACCCCCGACGGAACCTGTATTAGAGATTATGTAAATGTGGAAGATTTAGCACAAGCTCACAGACTGGCTTATGAATATCTTTGCAGAACCGATAAATCCGATGTGTTTAACCTCGGAACCGAAAACGGTAACAGTGTAAAGCAAGTATTTGACGAGTGTGAAAAAGCCATAAATAAATCTATAGATGTTGAAATCGTTGAAAGAAGACAGGGCGATCCTGCCGTTTTATACTCTAATTCCGCTAAAGCTGAATCAGTTTTGGGTTGGACTCCAAAAAAATCTATACGGGATAGTATTAATACCGCATTTGAATGGACTAAAAAACAATATAATGTTTAAAAGGAGGTAATTTTATGGCTAAAGATTGCAGTTTTGATATAGTTTCAGAGTTCGATAAACAAGAACTGGTTAATGCAGTTGATCAGGTAAAACGAGAATTAACAACAAGATTTGACCTTAAAGGTTCAAACTCTGATGTGGTTTTGGATTCGGATAAAACGGTTACAATAACCACAAATGATGAAATGAAACTTAAAAATATAATTGATATTCTGCAAACAAAAATGATAAAACGTAATTTGAGTATAAAAATACTTGACCCTCAGCCTGTTGAAAATGCACTCGGCGGAAATGTAAGGCAGGTGTTTAATCTTAAAAAAGGACTCTCTCAAGAACTTTCAAAGAAAATTGTTGCCGATATTAAAAATACAAAATTGAAGGTACAAGCTTCAATTCAGGGCGAACAAGTAAGAGTTTCAGGTAAAGATAAAGACGATTTGCAAGCCGTTATAAAAATGCTCAGAACAAATGAAGAAAATTATAATGTTCCATTGCAGTTCCAAAATTACAGATAAATACTTTGAACTTTTTTTGTGCAAATATCGTTATAGAAAACAGGAAATAAGTTTTATGATTAAAAGAAAATTAATGTGTACTATGATTGCGCTTTTGCTCTCGGGGTTTTTAGCGAGCGTTTATGCAAGCGGATTTTATACACAAAGCTTAAGTATTGGCGGAGATGACTCCGAAAATAATGATGGCGGTAGTTCTCAAACTTTTAAAACACAAGAAATACCTTCGTTTTCTAATAATGTAACCTCGGAAGTTCCAAATACTCAAAATATTCAAAATTATAATGAGGTTAATTATTATAATCCTTATTATTATTCTTATCCCGCACAAAATTATACATACAGAATAGGAGTTCCTTACTATACTTATGGAGTTCCGGGATATACAGTGACTCAACCTGCATATTCGGGTAATTTTTCGTTTGATTATTCGGGACACGGTTTTGATTTCGGGTTTTCATCCGGCAGACCGTTATATACTCCTAATTATAGACCGCCTCAGCCTCCTTTGCCTCCTGATAATCACCATCAGCCGCATAAAAGACCTGATTTTTCGAATAATCCGGGCCCGCCTAATAATAATTACGGAAATGACGGTGTTAATAATCATAATAATCATTTTCAAGGCGGCAGGCATTAATATGTCTGAGTAAATTTTTACGATAAGCCGAAGGTGTGAGTAAAAATTTGCGAGTGGCGTATTGAAAAGGTTACAAAACGAGC
>CANQLK010000170.1 GCA_947624665.1 Candidatus Gastranaerophilales bacterium | reverse complement strand
ATTAACAATTTTAGATTTATTAGCGATTTCGTTCATCCAGCTTATTATTATTTTATTAGCATCATAGGGGCCTGCGGTAAGCTCGGGGTGAAATTGCACTGTTTTGATTTTATATTTTTCGCAGCAAATACCTTCAACGGTATTATCATTGAGATTTTTAAAAGTGACATCGGCAAAATTGGGCAGGGTTGCAGCATCAACGGCATAACTGTGATTTTGTGAAGTTATAAATATTTCGTTGTTTTTTAAGTTAATAACGGGGTGATTACCTCCTCTGTGACCGTATTTTAATTTAAATGTTTTTGCTCCAAGAGCAATTGACAGAATTTGATGTCCCAAACATATTCCGTACAGTGGAATTTTACCCAAGAGAGCTTTTGCCGTATCTATAGCTTGAGTTGCATCCTCGGGATTACCCGGGCCATTGGATATAAGAACGGCTTCAAAATTCCCTTGAATGATTTCTTCGTGTTTTGTGTTGGCAGGAAATAGTGTTATATCGCAGTTCATAGACTTAAAGTTCTCTAAAATGCTTCTTTTTATACCCATATCGATTATGGCAAGTTTTACACCCGTTCCTGCGTAGTGTTCTATTTTATATGCTGTTACTTCAAGAGTAATATCTTTGCTTATTTTATAGGATTTCATTTTTTCTTTTATGTCGGGAGTAATGTCGCCTGTTGTTATTGCGCAGTTCATGGCTCCGTAATTTCTTATTATTTGTGTTAAATGCCTTGTATCTATGCCTTTAAGAGCGACTATATTATTTTGTTTAAGGTAATCGCTTAACGGTAAATAGCTTTTGTAGTGTGATTCGTTATCGCACATATTTTTAATGATTAATCCTTTTGCGTGAATTTTTCCGCTTTCAAAATCATCTCTGTTTATACCGTAATTTCCTATTTCGGGATAGGTCATAACAATTGTCTGTCCTGCATAAGACGGGTCTGTTATAATTTCCTGATAACCTACCATCGAGGTATTGAAAACTATTTCTCCAAAAGAAGTTCCGTCAGCGCCTACTGATTCTCCTTCAAAAATCATACCGTTTTCAAGAATTAATTTACCTTTTGAGGCTGCGTATGATTTATTTTGGGTTAAAAGAGCATTTTCTATTTCTTCATAAATCATTTTTATGGCTTTTAATCGGTCTGCTGCCGCAGTAACCGCCCTGCCTATAACCAAATAATCGGCTCCTTCTTTAATAGCAATACCCGGTGTGGCAAGTCGTTTTTGGTCATTTCTGTTAGCCCAATCGGGACGAATACCAGGGCATAACACTTTAAAATCTTTACCGCAAGTTTGTTTTATCTTTTTTGCTTCCCAAACACTTGCTACAACTCCGTCCAAGCCTGCATTTTTTGCAAGCAGCGCCAAATGAAGCGCATAATCATTTGGTTTATATGGAACTTTTAATTCTTTTTGCAGATTGTCTTCCGAAATGCTGGTTAGGACAGTGACACCTAAAATGGTCGGATTTTCTCTTCCGCATTCTTTTGCGGCTTTTCTTGCCGCCTCTTGTGCAGTTTTCATCATTTCCAATCCGCCCGTTGTGTGCATATTAAAGAATGATGCTCCGTTTTTGACTACATTTTCCGCTGCTTTTGCTACTGTATTTGGTATATCGTGCAATTTTATATCGAAAAAGAATTTTATATTCTGCTCTTTCATAAAATTGAATATTTCATATCCGTTGCCCGTGTACATTTGCAATCCGACTTTAAATACTCCTACATAGTCTTTCAGCTCGGTTATAAGCTCTTTTGCTTGTTCAACGGTATCTACATCTAATGCTAATACTATCTTTTCTTTAATTTCAGGTCTTATATACATTGTTTCTATCCTATTTCCGTTATATTTCCTTTTATAATTGTCATTTTTGCTTTACCTTTAAATTCCATTCCGTTAAACGGAGAAATTCTGCATTTGGATTTAAATTTAGAAGCATCTGCCGTCCATATTTCATTCAAATCGATTACGGTAAGATTAGCTTCACATCCTGTTTTTATTATACCTTGATTAGGAATATTAAGAATATGTGCAGGATTGTATGATAATTTTTTTATAATTTCATTAATTGAAAATTTGCCCGTGTGATATAAATAGGTCAGGCAAACACCAAGCGAGGTTTCAAACCCCGAAATGCCCATTGGTGCATCTTGAATGGGAAGCTGCTTTTCGTGAACCGTGTGAGGAGCGTGGTCGGTCGCTATTACGTCAATAGTACCGTCTTTTAAACCCATAATTATGGCTTCCACGTCTTCTTTTGTTCTAAGAGGCGGATTTACTTTATATTTAGCATCGTAATCGACCATATCATCTTCACAAAGACTGAAATAATGAGGTGCCGTTTCGGCTGTTACTCTTAGTCCTTCTTTTTTTGCCTGTCTGATTAATTCTACGGAGCGTTTTGTTGAAACGTGAGCAAAATGATATCTGCCGTTAACAGAACGGACTATTTCGAGTTCTCTTGCTATAGCAACTGATTCCGCAATATTAGGTATGCCTTTTAATCCTGTTCTTGTGCTTACTTTCCCTTCATTAATTACTCCGCCCGAGGCTAAAAATTTATCTTCGGAATGAGAAATGATAATTGAATTATGTGAATTAATATATTTTAAAGCTTCTCTAAGCAGCCGCATATTCTCAACGGGTTTTCCGTCGTCGGAAAAAGCTATTGCCCCATAGTTAATAAGCTCGGACACGTTAACGATTTTTTCGCCGTTTAGACCTTTTGTGACTGCACAGATAGGATAAAATCCGATATCGCTGTTTTCTTTTGCTTTACTTATTGTATAAGTAAGAGTTGATGCGCTGTCTACGGGAGGATTAGTGTTAGCCATAGGACAGATGGCGGTATAACCTCCGTTTATTGCAGCCAATATACCTGTTTTAACGGTTTCTTTTGCATTATAGCCGGGTTCTCTTAAATGGCAATGCATATCTACAAGTCCGGGGGTTATAATTTTACCCGTTAAATCAATTACTTTTTCATTATCTTTCTGTTGAAGATTTTGTGAAATCTCGCTAATAAGACCATTTTCTATTCTGATATCCGAAATCCCTTCAAAATCCGTTTGAGGGTTTATTATTTTTCCGTTTTTAAGAAGCATAATTACCTCCGTTAAGAAGTGTATTTAATATTGCCATTCTTACAAAAACTCCGTTTTGCGCCTGCTCAAGAATGGTCTTCCCGACGGTATTATCAAGTATTTCGGATGAAACTTCGATATTCCTGTTTGCAGGGCCCGGGTGCATTAAAATAACATCTTTTGATGCATACTCTTTTAAAAGACTTGTTTCTATTTCGTAAAGTCTTTTATATTCAGATGAATCGGGATATCCTTCTTTTTCGTGTCTTTCATTTTGTACTCTTAATACCATAACAACATCCGCATTTTTCACGGCTTCTTTAACATTATCATGATATTTAATGTTAAAAGCCTTCAAATTCTCAAATTGAAGGTAAGAAGGGGCGCAAAGATGTATGTCGGCATACATCTTTG
>CANQLK010000169.1 GCA_947624665.1 Candidatus Gastranaerophilales bacterium | reverse complement strand
GTTTGATTTCGGGAGTCGCCTATGCGATAAAGAGCTTAAAACCTTCCTGTAAAGTATATGGAGTTCAAGCACAAGGTGCAGGCAGTATGTATGAGTCATACAAACAAAAACGAATACTTGAACTGCCTTCCGTTAATACTTTTGCTGATGGTACTGCGGTTAAAAAACCCGGAAATATAACTTTTGATATGTGTAATAAATATGTTGATGATATTGTAACGGTCAGTGATGATGAGGTTGCATCCGCTATTTTGGCATTAATGGAAAGACAAAAAATAGTAGCGGAAGGTGCGGGGGCATTAAGTGTTGCTGCTGCTATGTTCTCTAAACTTCCGATTGAAAATAAAAAGACTGCGTGTATTGTTTCGGGCGGAAACATTGATGTTAATATTCTATCCAGAGTTATTAACAGAGGTCTTTTAAAATCAGGCAGGTTATGCCATTTAACTATAGAACTTTTGGATAAACCCGGTCAATTAAAGGATGTTTCATCAATTATTGCTGAATACGGGGCAAATGTAATAAGAGTAAGACACAATCAGGGCGGGGAAAACACTGATATCAATGATTGTTTTCTCAAAATATCTATGGAAACCAGAAATTCTGCCCATTTTGAACAAATTAAACAGGCATTAATGTCAAAAGGTTACAGAATAGCATCAAGCGTTCAGTAATTTCATATATGTATATGATTGAATCGAATCACTATTAATACATTATCCGTATTAATTGTGATTTGTTAGTAATTGTTGTTGCCAAAGCTTTTTATACCGTTTATTAATCTAAAGGTTTAGACCTCAATATAAATCTTTTAATATAGAAATATGCATCGTTGTATGGATGAGCTGCCATGCCCGTACATGTAATATAGAAATATACGGAAGATATTAATGGGAGCAACGGTGTGTATATGAAAAGAACAATGGAATACGGTAAAAAGATTAAAATTATTTTGGCTGACGATAATTTTGATCATCTGCTTGGAATCAGAGAACTTGTTAATATGGAAACCAATTGTGAGGTTATTGCAACGGCAACAAATGCGAGCATTGCGATAAATTTGGTAAAGAAATATCAGCCTGATGTCGTATTGATGGATATTAATATGCCTGAAAAAGACGGTTTGACTGCTATTAATGAAATTGAAAGATTAAATCTTAATACAAGAGTTATTGCCTTGACAGGGTATGATGATCCTGATTTGATATTTAGAGCAATGAAAATGGGTGCTAAGGGCTATATATTAAAAACTATGGCTTCAGCTCAATTGATATATGCAATTGAAGAAGTTATGCAAGGTAAAATCTATCTGCCTTCAGGTTTATCTTCTAAATTCTTTGAATATTTTCAGAAAACATTTAAGGAAGAATCAAATAATGCTTCAAATGAAGAAAATTTGCTTCAGTACTTAACTCAAAGAGAAGAAGAAGTTTTGGAATTATTAACACAAGGTGTAACATATAAAGGGGTTGCACAGCAGTTGTTTATAAGTGAAACTACGGTTAAAACTCATGTTAATAACATATTCCAAAAACTGCAGGTAAATGACAGAACTCAAGCTGTTCTTTATGCAATAAATAACGGATTTTTAAACAGAAAAAAATTAAAAATGGCTATTTAATCAATGAAGAATACATTCAATACATTAAGTAAATATATTTTTGAAAATACGGAAAAAGAATATCGAAAAGAGACCATAGAAGGTCTCTTTCGGGCAATTTTGGAACCTGTTTATTTAAATCAAAATTTTGAATCAATTATTTTGTTAAAACTTGAATCAAAAAGCTCTTATGACTCATTAATAAAAAGGCTGAATTTTTCTAATACAAAAATTCTTTCCTTCTCGGAAAGTGAAGTTGATAATATTTTATTAAAAAATATATGGAATAACACGGAGTTTTTATTAGTACTAGGCCAAAGATATTCCGCTGCTTTAATTTGGGATTATTCATATTCGGTTAATAAAGACAGTTCAAATATTTGTTTGATGTTTAATTCAAAGAAAATCACGGATATAGTAAAAAACGTTAATGAAAATTCTAAAATTGATTTAAAAGAATATATTCAAAAATATCAGCCTGACAGACGTGAAAATATCTCATTGAATGTGTCCGTTAATTACATTGCTTCATTGTTAGAGGATAAGAACCGTGAATATTTATGTTCGGAAAGTGAAAAAAAACAAATTACGCAAAACGATGATACTTATGAAACAGCTCAAATTGTTGCAGCTAAGGCAAAGTTTATTGCTCATGAAATAAAAAACAATTTATCAATAATAAATCTTTATTCTAAAATAGCCGAAAAACGTTTTGAATTGTTAAAAGCAGATGAAGAAACAAAAAAATCCGTAGAGAATTCAATAAACAGTATAAAAACGGCTTCAGAAAACGTTTCATATTTAATAAATGATTTAAGATGCTTGTCATCTCCTTATAAAACCGAATTTTCTCTTAAAGAATTTATAATCGGTTCTGTCGGTCTCTGTGAGGAAAAGGCTGATAAATCGGGAGTAAGTATAAATGTAATTGATTTTGCGGATGAAATAATTAAGACTGACAGAATAAAACTTCAATGTGCTGTTAATAACGTTATTTTTAATGCAATTGAAGCAAGTTCGGTTGGTGATTCTATAACCGTAGAGTGCAAAAAGAAGAATGATAACTTGGAAATCATAATAAAGAATACGGGCGAAATGATACCTAAAAATATAGTAAATAAGATATTTGAAGCTGATTTTACGACAAAGGAAACAGGTAACGGTTTAGGACTTGCCGTTTGTAAAAAACAGATGCAGCTTTTAAATGGTGATATTATGCTTGTTTCTTCAAACGAAAAAGAAACCGTTTTTAAAATTGTTTTGTATTAATTTTATCGGCTATTACAGGAGCTACGTCCCAGGTGGCTTCATTCGAATGTTTATTTGTTTTGTTTATATGATAATTTTGTCGGTTGAAATCAGTTTTAAAATCTATTATTGACTATTTTGTATATCATTTATTTTGGAAACTAATTTCGGAGTTATTAAAGACCAGACATAACCGCTTGGGTGTCCGTCATAACTATAATCTGTTTTCTCGTCATTTAAAACTCTTCCGACTAAATCTTTAGTTTCAATTATTATAAATCCGTTTTTTTTGAGTTCATCAATCTTAAGATTATCCAATATATAATCCATTAATGTGGAATTTTGGTATACTAAAATTATAAATTTATAATTTTTCCAATGTTTATCAAATTCTTGTTTAGTTTCTAAAAAGAATCTGTTTACCAAATCAGGCCATTCCATTCTTGCAAAAACAGCATCCGCTCTATATATGGTATAATTTCTAAACATAAATAAATTATATCTGGAACTGAATTTTTCACGCTCCAACTTATTATTATAAAGTTTATAACGCAGATGAGGATATTCAAAAAACGGTTCAATACAGCTTGCATTTATTCTTGAAATATGATCATCAATGAGAACATAGATAATATATTCAGGTTCGGGTACTTCTTTATAAAAGTCATCACGTCGTGCCTGATATAACATTGTTTGTAGAC
>CANQLK010000168.1 GCA_947624665.1 Candidatus Gastranaerophilales bacterium | reverse complement strand
TGCTTCAGGTGCTAAACGTATGAAACTTGCATATACAAGAGCTATGGTTACTGCCGCTTTGAATGGTACTTTTGATAATATTGAATTTAAACACCATGATGTGTTTAATGTTGATTATCCTGTCAGCTGTCCGAATGTACCTGATGAAATGCTTGATGCAAGAGGTATGTGGGCTGATAAAAATGCTTACGATGAAGCCGCTAATAAATTGGCTCAAATGTTCGCAGAAAACTTTAAGGCTAAATATCCTAACATGCCTGCCGAAATAGTTGCTGCAGGGCCTAAAGCAAAGAACTATTCTATGAATTAGTCATTTAAATGTTATTCATAAAAAATCCGACTTTAAGAGTCGGATTTTTTTATTGATTATTATTACTTAAAATGTTATATTCATATTGTTCTGTCAGTTTTGGAGTTTTTCTATGAAAATTTTGTTAAAATTGCTAATAGGTGTTGTGTTTATTGCATTAGGGTATGCAATGTATTCAGAAGTACAAAATAATATAGACAAAGAGTTAAATATAGCATTTTTTGGAGATTCAATAACAGAATACGGTTGGACGGAACAGGACGGATACGTAAAATTAACTGTAAATGAGCTTTTAAAGAGAGGGAAAAAAGTAATTCCTATACCTGCAGGAGTTGCAGGAGATACTTCGTCTGATTTATTATCTCGTATTGAGGACGATGTTATTTCAAAGCATCCTGATGTTGTTGTTCTAATGTGCGGACTAAATGATATTCATTTCTTTCCTGATGAAATTAATACTTTTAAAGCTAATATGGAAAGTATAACTGACAAGTTAATTGAGAACAATATAAAAGTGGTTCTTTTAAATATAACTGTTTATGAAGGTGAATTCGCAGAATTAGATTCGGCTATTGATGAGTATAACAAAGTAATAAAAGAAATAGCTGATAATAAGAAAATAACATTGGTTGATGTTCGTTCTGATATTAAAAATTTCGCAGGTAAAACAGGTACCGAAGATTTGATATTAACTGTTGACGGTGTACATTTTAATTACGATGGTAATAAAATATTGGCTGATGCTCTTGTGCCTGTCTTAATGAAAATTTAATTAGAACAGTATATTTTGGGTCATATATTGGTAAATTTCCGTATAATTTACTATAAATATTACTTGTTAAACAAAAATAAATATATTATATTTTTTATATAAAGTGGATGTGGAATGTAGAATTATGAAGAAAAAGTTTTTATATGCTATGCTTTTAAGCAGCTGTGTTATATGTATCCAAAATAACGTAAAAGCGGAATCTCCTTGGGTAGGTTCGGGTACTGTTAATTTAGAGTCTGATTATACTATGACAGACACTAGAATACCTGCACAGACTGATGATATTGTAATTAACGGTAATAAGTTCGGTATTGACGGAGTTAAAAAATATCAATTATACAGGCATGATGAACGACTTCATGACTCACCAAATAATCCTACAATGGACTCTAAATCAATTACTCTTCAAAATCTTGGTGATTTCACTTTAAATTCAGCTTCTCAATCAGGCGAAAATACGATAACCCTTTTGGATGAAAACGGTAATAAGGTATTATATGACTATAAAATTAACAATGACGGGCTTCATAACTTTTATTGGGGTGCGGATGATTTGCCTTCAAATGTTACTAAAATCAGTTCTATCTTTTCTCATGAAGGCGATGTATCTATATTAAAAACGGTAATAAAAGATAATACCATTGACCATAACAGCAAAAGTAACGGCGGAAGAAGCGGCGGTGCCATTCATTGGGTAAATGAAGTTGAATGGGATTTTGAAGACTATGAAAATGATGATTATGATATTGTAATTACCGCTGATACCGGTAAAGAAGGTTTTAAACTTCAAGACAGCTTAATTATAAATAACGGAATAAAATCAACAACGGATGATGAAGAAGAAATCATAGCAGGCGGTGCTTTTGAATTGGAAGGTTCGGGGTTTGATAATAAAGCTAATACCGTTTTAATAGATAACAGTTATTTTATCGGAAATTATATTAATTCCGAAAGAAGCATATATGCGCAGGGCGGTGCAATAGTTGCCTCTGCAATACACAACTTTACGGTTTCAAATTCATACTTCGGGAAGAACTACGTTAAAGGTCAAGCGGCTTATGGCGGTGCTATTTATATAAATAATGCCGAGGTTTATGAAAAACCGTATCTTATAACTTCAACTGTTTTTGAAAATAACTATGCAAAAAGCGATACAAGAGCTAACGGTATTGCAGAAGGCGGAGCTGTATTGGCATATTATTATACTGATGTAAAAAATTCACTTTTTGAAGGTAATTATGTTGAATCTCCTCATTATGCAAGAGGCGGTGCATTATTCCTTCAAAGCGGTGATGAAGATTTAAAAGACCTTGATGAAAACTGGGGATATAATGACTTTGAATTTAATATAGAAAATACAAAGTTCAATAATAACTCAGCAAAAATGAATGCTGATGAATTCAGTTCTGCGGAAATTTCAGGCGGTGCAGTATATAATGACCATTTTGCAACTACTACAATTAAAAATTCGACATTTACGGGTAACGAAGCAATAGCATACGCAGAAAAAGATGGAAAAGAATATAACGGAACAGCACAAGGCGGTGTCGTGTTCAACGATGAAAGAGCTAAATTAACGATCGATACTTCCAACTTTACAGGTAATAAGGCTGTTGCAAGCAGCGAAAGCGAAAAAGGAGATGCATTCGGTGGTGCTATATATAACAAAACTGACGCAAAATTAACCGTTAAAGATTCTACTTTTTCAGGGAATGAAGCAATAGGTGCAGGAAATTCCGCAGGCGGCGCAATATTTAATGCGAATAATGCAGAATTGAATATTGTCGCCGAAAATGCTGATGTTTTATTTGAAAATAATAAATCAGGCAGCACTCAAGATACCTTAACTTCTGACGCCATAACCGATGACGGCGGTACAATTAATCTTAATGCTAAAAAAGATAAATCAATTATTTTTAATGACAGAATTCTTTCGTACAAAGAGAATGGGGAAAACGGCGTTATCAATATTAACAAAGCTGATGATGTTCAATACGACGGTGCAGTAGTTATTAATAATGATATGACAGGTTATACGGGTACCGTCAACTTAGAAGGCGGTATTCTGCAAGCAGGTAAAAATTTACCGATTGAAGATAATAAAGTCAACCTGTTTACGGGAGCTTCCTCTTTTAATGTAAATAATACAGCTATGATTGATGTATCTAAAGACGGCAGATATGCTACATACAATTTAGGTAAATTAAATTTAAAATCCGATTTAAATGCTTCAATTCAGGCTGATTTAAAAGGTGAAGGTCAAATTGATAAATTTGAAGCCGACTCTGTTCAAAATGAAAATGAGTCTAAAATTAACATTAATTATATTGACTTAATTTCCGATACGGATGAAAATATCCTTTCTAAAGACTTAACGGTTACTGATGACAATGATTTGTACGGAGTTATAACATTAGGTGATGGCGCAAAAGAAGCTCTTGCCCCTATTTTTAGATATGGTGTTACTTATGATGAAAACGGTA
>CANQLK010000167.1 GCA_947624665.1 Candidatus Gastranaerophilales bacterium | reverse complement strand
AATTCATAATATCATTTCCTTTCTAATTGTAATATACTCCAATTATTAGCACTTGAGGGATATAAACTTAGCCTTCAATTATATTTTCCCGCTGCAAGGAAAATTAATTGGCGGATTATGTCAAAACAACCTGACAACTTAATTTTTGTAGGAATCTTACCACTTGACGGATAGCATCTTTTAGTGGGGATTTCCGTAACTTTAAAAGAATTAATAGGAGCCTGAACCGACATGTACCATAAAAATTCATACGAAATAAAACAATCTCTGAAAATATTGATTTTGCCGGAATTAAGCATTTTAGCCGAATATCCCCGAAATGCCGATGCGACTTCACTGTAGTGATATTTGGAAAGAAAATTGATAAAAGGAATTAAAATAATTTTCATAGCCAATAATCTTATTATAGGCGTATTTTCATGATATCCTCCCGAAATAAATCTCGATCCCTGAATAAAATCGTACCCTTCATCAAGAGAGCTAATAAAGTCTTTTATCGAATCCATTGAATCTTTATAGTTGCCATCTACTGTTACAATACCTGAATAACCTCGATTTAAAGCCTCATAGAATCCTGCTCGAAATGCACTGCCTTGTTTTCCTTCAAATATCGTAATTTTTGCCTTAACATTGTTTTTTTGCAAAAAATCATCATTAACCGAACCGTCCTGAGAGAGAGAATCCAAAATAAAAATATCTATAATATTTGCCAACCCGGAATCAAATAAATAATTAAGCTGTTTTTGAATTCTTTTGCCTTCATTCAGCGTTGGGATTAACAATGCATAACGGTTCGCCTTTTCAGAATACATTTTTATTTCATATTTTGGTAATTGAATCATAAAAATCTCATTAATTTACTAAACATAAACAATTATATAACAAGAAACAATTGTACAAATTATTTTAATATGATATTTTTAAAAATATGAACAATTTCTGGGACTGCGGAGGAATCAAATGAAAAAAGTAATGATAACCGGAATTACGGGACAAGATGGCAGTTATTTGGCAGAATTATTGTTGAATAAAGGATATGAAGTACACGGAATAAAAAGGCGTGCAAGTTCTTTTAATACTTCAAGAATTGATTATTTATACAATGACATACATGTTGATTCTCGATTGAAGCTTCACTACGGTGATTTGGCGGATTCTTCAAATCTTATAAGACTTGTTCATGATATTGAACCCGATGAAATATATAATTTAGCTGCCCAATCACACGTTAAAGTTTCTTGGGATTGTGCAGAGTATACCGCAGAAATAGATGCACTTGGAACGTTAAGATTACTTGAGGCAATCAGATTGAATAAACTTGAAAATAAAACCAAATTTTATCAGGCATCAACGTCGGAAATGTACGGAATGGTTATGGAAGACGTACAAAAAGAAACAACACCATTTTATCCCCGCTCTCCTTACGGAGTTTCAAAATTGTTTTCTTATTGGATTTGTATAAATTATCGTGAAAGTTACGGAATTTTTGCTTCAAATGGAATATTGTTTAATCATGAATCGCCAAGACGTGGTGAAACATTTGTAACAAGAAAAATAACAATGGGAGCAGCAAGAATAAAAACCGGCTTGCAGGACAAATTATATCTCGGAAATCTCAATGCTAAGCGTGACTGGGGACATGCAAAAGATTATGTAAGAGGTATGTATCTTATATTACAGGCAGATCATCCTGATAACTACGTTTTGGCAACAGGAGTAACAACTTCTGTAAGGGATTTTTGTCGGCTTGTATTTAAAGAACTGGATATAGATCTCGAATTTGTCGGAGAAGGAATAGAAGAAAAAGGTATTGATAAAAAAACAGGCAATGTATTAATCGAAGTTGATCCCAGATATTTCAGACCCGCAGAAGTTGATATATTGATAGGTGATGCTTCAAAGGCACAAAAAGAGTTAGGATGGAAACCCGAATATAATTTAGAAACTCTTATAAAAGAAATGGTTGAATACGATTTAATTTCTGCCGAAAAAGAAAAATTATTAAAGCAAAACGGTTATAAAATCTTGATGCCGAAAGAGGTTTAAATGGACGGGAAATCAAAAATATATGTTGCTGGGCATAGAGGATTAGTAGGCAGCGCAATTTGTGAAGAATTGGAGAAAAACGGTTTTAAAAACATAATAAAAGCTACTCATAAAGAGCTTGATTTAACAGATGGAATTGCGGTTAAAAATTTTTTTGAAACTAATAAACCTGAATATGTAATATGCGCAGCGGCTAAAGTTGGCGGTATTTTAGCAAACTGCACTTATCCTGTTGAATTTTTTACGGAAAACATGAAAATTCAATTGAACATAATCGAAAATTCATATCATTATAAAGTAAAAAAACTGATATTTTTAGGTTCGAGCTGCATTTACCCCAGAAATTCAAAAATTCCGATAAAAGAAGAATATTTATTAAGCTCCGAGTTGGAGAAAACAAATGAAATGTATGCTCTTGCAAAAATATCAGGATTAAAACTATGTGAAGCGTACAACAGAGAATATGGAACGGATTACATGTCCGTTATGCCATGTAATTTGTATGGACTTAACGATAATTACGATTCAAAAAACGCTCATGTGATTCCAATGCTTATAAGGAAATTCTACGAAGCAATAAATACAGGCGCAAATGAGGTAATCGTATGGGGAACAGGAACTCCTTTAAGAGAATTCCTGTATGCGGGCGATCTTGCAAAAGCTGTTGTATTTTTGCTGAAGAATAAGTCCGTAAAAGAAACAGGTGATTTAATTAATATAGGAAGCGGAAAAGAAATTACGATAAAGGAACTTGCCCTTTTACTTAAAAATATAACGGGCTTCAAAGGAAAATTAAAATTTGACGAAACAAAACCGGACGGAACAATGAGAAAAGTGACTGACATAACAAAAATAAATTCGCTCGGTTGGAAGCCTGAAACCTCGCTTAAAGAGGGACTAAAAATCACATGTAACGATTATCTGAACAATAAAAATTTGAGAGGGACTTAATCTTTAGCAAATTGTAGTTTCTTATATCAATTTAACATTTATAAAAAATTTTGTACAAAATGTCCGTTTTTTTATAACCCAATAACAATAAAACACCGATAAATATACAAAAAACAACAAAAAGCACCACTTTTTCAGGTGCTTTTTGTTCTCGGATTTGCTCCAAGTCTGTTACTTTTGTGTGTCGTCTTTTACTTTAAGCGAACGAATATAATTAAATTCAGGTTTATCACCTGTTTGGGATAAGTTTATAACTTCTCCTACCTTTTCGCCTGTATCATCAACCAAATCAAAAATGTTGTTGGAGTTGTTTTCATTATCTTTTATCAGGTAGATTTGAGGATATGCTACAGGCAGGTTGCCTGAATTATTTAATATATCGTCTGTGTTGTCTTTCATTGGCCGAGTCCAATTTATTGCAAATTTAGGTTTTTTATCTCCCATACCTTCTATAGCTCCGACGTCATAGTGTCTGTTTGGCTCTAAGCGGGAAAATTCAACTTTCCCATCTGTACCTTTTTTAAATTCGCTGACTTGTGTGCCAGTTTGGGAGTCAAAAAGTCCGTATG
>CANQLK010000166.1 GCA_947624665.1 Candidatus Gastranaerophilales bacterium | reverse complement strand
GCATCATAAGCCAAGGACATTACATTGAAAAAATTAGAAAAATAAAAATTATTCATAATATTTTTCAGTAAAAAAGTTTTTGACATAAAACTTTTAATTTCGGATAAAAGTTTTTTGTTTTTATAAATAGAAAAAACACCCCCGCCCAAGGCGGCAAAAATAAGTATTATCTTAATTACAGAGGTAATTAATAACATTTTTATATTCGGAAATTCATCACCTGTTGCGATATTATCAAATACTTTAATAATAAAAAATTTAAATAAAAGAGCAACAGCAACGGCAAGACAGAATATTGCACAAGGATATGCAAGTGCAGAAATCAAATTAGACTTGATTTCCTCTTGAGTTCTGATATTTTTTAAAATACCTTCAATGGTTTCAGGCAGCTTGCCTGCTTCTTCACCAGCTGTTATAAGCATTGTGTATGCAAGCCCTAAATATTGGCTATGGTTTTTTAAAGCTTCTTTTAATGATTTTCCTTTTTCCGTCTTTTTTACAATCAATCTGCAAAAATTTTGAACGTTTTTATTAGAAGAAGAATTGATAATCAATTTAAAAGCTTCAGAGATGGGAACTCCCGAATTATAAAGATAATAAAAGGAATTAAAGAACTCTTTTTTTTCCTGCAATGAAAATTCATATATATTAGGATTTAAAGTATATTCGTCATTAGTTACAGAAGGTTTTTCATCGGTTGCTTCACTGATTTCAAGCACCGTAAACCCTTTTTTTTCAAGTTTTAATGCCGCATCAGAAATACTTTCCGCTATAATATATGACTGAATTGTTTTATTTTCTTGATTTTTAACACTATAAAAAAATTTTCTCACAAGAATATTATATAGTATTATTTCAAATAACAAAAGAAAAAAATAAAAAAGTTTTTTGTGGTAGGATATAGGTATGAGCAAGTATTTTCTACCGTTAATATTAACCCTTTTCGCAGGAATGTCCACATTACTGGGAGGATTTATAACATTTTTTGTCAAAAGAAATAATTTAAAAGTGTTATCAATAGGATTGGGATTTTCCGCAGGGGTAATGGTATATGTAAGTTTAACCGAACTTATGAGCGAAACTCCGCAGATGTTAAGTGCATACTACAGCAGTGTTGTATCAAAAGCAATAGCATTTGGTGGATTTTTAATAGGGATAATAACCGCAGTACTAATCGACTATTTTATACCAGATCATATAGAATCCGATTTTTTATCAAACGAAGCAAAAAGAAAACATCAAAGGCACAGAATAAGAAGAGCCGGTTTAATAACCGCATTTGCAGTAACCTTGCATAATTTTCCCGAAGGGATGGCAACATTTTTGGTATCAAGTGAAGATATAATGCTTGGTATTCCCGTTGCAATTGCAATAGCGATACACAATATCCCCGAAGGTATAGCAATAGCACTTCCGATATTCCACGCAACAGGTAAAAAACGTTTGGCAATATTATATTCATTCTTATCGGGTATATCAGAGCCGGTAGGAGGATTGATAGGAGTAGTTTTGCTGAGAACCGTCATGCCCGATCAGGCAATAGGTTTTATGACGGCAGCAGTTGCAGGTATTATGGTATACCTCTCATTCGATACATTGCTGCCTTTAGCCAGAGAATACGGCGAAAACCATCACGTCATAATAGGTATAGTTTCGGGTATGCTCATTATGGGTTTCGGATTAATTTTTCTGTAAGAAACAGTTAAAATATAGTAATAATTTGGCAAAGAGGATATTTTTATAGTAAAATATATAAGAGATAGCAGATTGGGGTTTAGAACATGACAACAGAAACAAATACATCTTATGATGCAAGTAATATAAGAGTCTTGGAAGGATTAGAAGCTGTAAGGTTAAGACCGGGCATGTATATAGGTTCAACAAGCCAAAGAGGACTTCATCATTGCGTATATGAAATTGTAGATAATTCAATAGACGAATCACTTGCAGGATATTGCAAGCATATAAAAGTTACCATTAATAAGGATGAGAGCGTTACGGTAGAAGATGACGGAAGAGGAATACCCGTAGATATAAAACCCGAAAGCGGGAAATCGGCATTGGAGATAGTACATACGGTGCTTCACGCAGGCGGAAAGTTCGGCGACGGAGGATACAAAGTATCAGGCGGTCTGCACGGCGTAGGTGCTTCCGTTGTAAATGCATTATCGGAAAAAATGGTTGTTGAAGTTTCAAGAAACGGTTATGTTCACCGTCAGGAATATATGAGAGGCGAACCGACAGGCCCCGTTGAAAAAGTCAGAGAAACGGATAAAACAGGTACAAAATCCACCTTCTGGCCTGACCCTGAAATATTTAAAGAAACTACCGTAATGGATAGAGATGTTATTGCTAACCGACTTAGAGAAATGGCATTCTTAAATAAAGGACTCAAAATAACATTTATTGATGCAAAAAATGATAAAGAAGAAACATTCCACTACGAAGGCGGAATAGGAAGTTATGTTGAATTTTTAAATAAAAATAAAAACGTAATGTTTGAAAAACCCGTTTATATGGATAAAACAATAGACGGAATAGCTGTAGAAATAGCACTGCAATATACTGATGCATATAATGAATCGGTATTAAGCTTTGCAAATAACATAAACACCCATCAGGGAGGAACGCATTTAACAGGCTTCAGAAACGCAATTACCCGTGTTTTAAATGATTATGCCAGAAAAAATAACCTGCTCAGAGATTCAGACCCCAATGTTACGGGTGATGACGTAAGAGAAGGCTTAACGGCAATAGTCAGCGTAAAGTTGTCCGAGCCTCAATTTGAAGGACAGACAAAAGAAAAGCTCGGTAACACGGAAGCTCAAAGTGCCGTTAACGATGTCGTAAGAGAAAAATTTCAGGAATGGCTTGAATTTAATCCGAAAGTAGCAAAACTTATTATAGAAAAAATTCTGCAAGCGCAAAGAGCAAGAGAAGCAGCAAGAAAAGCAAGGGATTTAACCAGAAGAAAAACGGCATTGGAAAATTCTACACTCCCGGGTAAGCTTGCCGATTGTTCTAACAGAGAACCCGAAAAATGCGAGCTGTATATAGTAGAGGGAGATTCCGCAGGCGGAAGTGCAAAACAGGGCAGAAACAGAATGTTTCAGGCAATTTTACCTTTAAGAGGCAAAATCCTTAACGTTGAACGTGCAAGATTGGATAAAATATACGGAAATAATGAAATTCAATCATTAATTCAAGCTATAGGCATTAATATCAGTAAAAATGAAGATGATGTTAATATTGAAAAACTGCGTTATCACAAAATTATATTTATGACAGATGCTGATGTTGACGGCGCTCACATTAGAACACTTCTTTTGACGTTCTTTTTCAGATATGCAAAACCGTTAATTGATAACGGGTATATTTATATAGCTCAGCCTCCTTTATATAAGCTTACAATAGGAAAGAACTCCGAATACTTATATGATGACAGAGCGTTAGATAAAACGTTAAGAGAAAGAGGAACTCAAGGGCTTACTCTTTGTGATAATTCTAAAGATAAAGTCGTTGCTAATACAGAATTGGTAACTTTGATAGGTAATATGTCAGGTTATTATAATTCATTTA
>CANQLK010000165.1 GCA_947624665.1 Candidatus Gastranaerophilales bacterium | reverse complement strand
GTTCGTAAGGTCTTTAACTCTTTATATGGCAGATAAAAAGACTTTGAAACAGTTTCCCTATTTGGAACACGGCGCCCACTGGGCTATAGGCTTTCTTTCTTTAATAATGTTTATTAGTACAAGAATTGAAATTCCCGAATATATTACAGGCGGTATAGGTCTTATAATTGTCGGTGCCGCATTTATTTCCTCCATTTTAAAGAATAAAAATGCCGAAAATTAACACATTCTACGTTATATGTAAATTTTTGTAAAGACAATTGAAATTTGGTCGTCCGATTTTTTTTTACATGTATACGAGTATATTTGGAGGACGAGAGAATGGTAAACGGCATAGAAAAACTAAAGTATATCAACGGAACCATAGATAGTACAAAACTACAACCACAAAAAACAGAAAAAACAGATGTAAGTGTATTTCCGGGAAAAGGAAATGAAGCAGATGCAACTTCTGATGTTGACAAAATAGAATCAGAATACGAAGAAGCTGCAAAAGCTCTTGGAATTTCCGATGAAGAAGATGACAGCGAAGCTAAAGCAGCTGCTGCAGCCTCAAATACAAATGCTGTTAAATCCGCAACTCCTACAGGCGGTGTTTCTTCAGAAGATACTAAAGTAATAAGCGAAGAACATAAAGAGCTTGAAGAACAGAAAAAAGAAAATTTTGAAAAAATGGACAAGCTCGAAGATAAAATAGAAGAAAAAGCTGAAGATGCTGAAGAAAACATCAAAAAAGCTAAAACTCTGCAAGAAAATTTGGTAGAAGAACAAAAAGAAAAGACGGAAGAAGCTACCGAAAAAAATGTAGAAGAATTCAAAGAAGCTAATAAAGACGGCAAAGAAAACATGAGTAAATCTCAGCTTCAAGATAATATAGCCGGTGATGTTGAAGGCTATGTAGATCAATCATCCGTAAAAGGTGCTTTAACTCAAGCTACCGAGGATGTTGATGAAATGGATGGATATTTAGGCGAATTAGGCGACCTTATAAACCAAACAAAATCTATTGATTCAGAAATTAAAGCCGCTGATAAGGCCGCCGAAGAAGCCGAAAAACAAAAATGCTGTGACCCAATCGGATTTACAATGGGTGAAGGCGAAAATCAAGTTCGTTATGACTTTATTAAAGATGACGGCAGCTTCGATACAACAAGTGATTTCTTAGGCGCTCAAGGTAATTGGAACGAAATGACCGCTCTTGATACTGACGGTGACAATAAAGTTTCCGCTCAAGAACTTCAATCGGCTGGTATTAAAGCAGTTAAAACAAATGCTGACGGAAGCCAATCAGTTGTCGGATTAGATAAAGAATTCGGTAAAGATTTCTCTATTGACTTAAATTCATACACTCAAGGCGGTTCTCATAGCGCAATTGATACCTCTACAGGCGACCAAAAATTAATGGGTACTTTCGATTTAAATATCGACGGTCAAACAGTTAACGGTTACAATACTCTTGATGATGCTAATTTCCTTGAAGATACATACGGTGTAACCAATGATTTAGAAGAAAACGGTGATTTAGATGATATTTCCAACGAATTTAGTGAAGTATCCGAAGAATTACAACCTTATGTTAATTTCTTTGAACTCTATACTGAAAAATCAGAAGAATTAAAAGAAGAAATTGCTGAAGGATTTAAGAATATCGGTGTTACGGAAGATGAAATAGCTGATATTAATGAACAAGCTAAAAGGAAAGCAGAATCTAATGTAAATATCTTTATGAAGTCTTTAAATCCTTCAGAAGATACTGAAACGGAAGAAGCAGAGTCAGAAGAAGGAAAAGTTGAAGAAACAGATGAAGCAAAAGAAGCAAATGGAACAAAAGGTGCAGTTGAACCTGAAGAAGCTCCAGTTACCACACCGGAAACCGAAACAGATGTTGATTCAACCTTAGCTTCAGCAGTTCCCGAAAATATTGATGATTTAGAAGAATTAAAACTAAAAAAGGCTTTAGCTGCATAATAATTTAATAACTTATAAAAATGGGTAACATAAATATGTTACCCATTTTTATTATGATTTTCTTGTCAAAAAAGTTTGAACTTTTGTATTCATAGACTCTTCCTTTATCTTCCAATTTCCATTACAATCCCTGCCTATTATAAAATGTGCAGGAACTTTATAATTACTGGTAGAAGGCTGTCTTAATGCCGCAATTTTATAATCGGTTCCAAAAGGAAATATTTTTATATCGGAATAACGATTTTTGTATTTTCTCAATTTCATTAATGCGGTAGATTTTTTGGCTTCGCTTTTATATCTTTCCAAAGGAACATTTACTGATTCAAAAGTTCCGTCAGGCTTTTCAACCACTCTTATTATTTTGGCATCATTACTGTAAAAATCAAAATAATTTGTATTATAGCTGTTTGCGGCTTCAACGTATCGGTTAAAAAAACATTGAACATCCTGAATTTCACTTGCAAAACAAATTCCGCCGATAAAAATTATCAATAAAAAAACACATAATAATTTTTTCATATAACCTCCAATAAAATAACAGCAGCTCGGATTTTACCAAACTGCTGTTATTTTTTATTGAATGATTAAATTATTCAATTGTATAGTCGGTTAGTTCGGGTGTACCAAACATTCCTTCGATTTCTTCCAATATAGCGGAAGGTTTTCTTGCAGTATTCTTTTCTGCTGCATGTCTTTGCGCTTCTTTGTCTTTTTCCTCTGAGGCATTTGTTAAGTGATAGAATCCCGTACCTGCGGGTATTAATCTACCGATAATAACATTTTCTTTTAAACCTCTTAACAAATCACGTTTACCTTCAACGGCAGCTTCTGTCAGAATTCTTGTAGTTTCTTGGAATGATGCGGCAGATATAAAGCTTTCGGTATTCAAACTTGCCTTTGTGATACCAAGAAGAACAGCTTCATATACAGCTTCTTGACCGCCCGCAGCTTTAACCTTATCATTTTCCTGTTTAACTTCTTTTAATTCTAAGAACTCGCCCGGAAGCAGTTTTGTATCGCCTGATTCAAGAATTTTGACTTTCTTTGTCATCTGGCGGACAATAACTTCTACGTGTTTATCTGCAATTTCAACACCCTGAGAACGATATACTCTTTGTACTTCATCTACAAGATATTGTTGAGCGGCTTCAACTCCATTCAATCTTATAACATCGTGAGGATTTAAAGGACCACCCGTCAATGGCTGACCTACTTGAATATCCTGACCGTTTGCTACAATAATATTGGAATCTATGGCATATTTTACTTCTTGTCTGCCCAAATCACCGTTAAGGAACAATCTTGGAACATCATCTTCTATTTCTATTTCAGCTTTACCTGCATATTCAGCTACAACAGCTGAATCTTTCGGTTTTCTTGCTTCCAATAATTCTTCTACACGAGGCAAACCTTGTACGATATCACCTGTTTTTTGTCTTTCAAATACTAAGGTAGCAATCATATCACCTCTGTTGACCAAAGAGCCGTTTGCGACCTGAAGCATTGTTCCGGGACTGATTAAATAAGGACGACCGACTCTAAGAGTAATTGAGTTTTTATCGGTTGCTACTACTAATCCCGATATTTCGGATATTTCACCGCTTTCGGATATTACATTATCCATTTTAACCAGTTCGCCTTTTTTAACTACAGGTTTTGATTTCAAGGCTATTTTTGTTTCAACG
>CANQLK010000164.1 GCA_947624665.1 Candidatus Gastranaerophilales bacterium | reverse complement strand
TGCGGGAAGGATAATCAATAATCTTGTAAAAGATAATACCGTTATTATTCACTCCTCCAAACTTATGGAAAACGTTGAAGAATTAAATTCTCTACTGATAGAACACGAATTTACAAAAAATGTATTTATTTCTAAGATTTGTGATTATCTTGCCTCCGTTACAAGAATTGTAATATCACAAAGGCAAGCCATACTTATAACCGTAGGAGGTGAAACCTCTTATAAATGCTGCAGAGCAATCGGAAGCAAAAATTTGCAAACAATAGATACCGTTGCACCTGCCATTTCTTTGGGTGTTGACCATAAAGGTCAATACATTGTTACAAAATCAGGGAACCTTGGCTCTCAAAACACTTTAACCGATATAATAAAATATTTTGAACAGGATAAATAATGAAAAGAACAGCTGTAACATTTGGCGACCCTAACGGTATTTCGCCCGAAATAACAATCAAAGCACTTAATTTTCTTGATTTACCTTACGAAAAAGTCGTTCTTATCACAAATGATAATATCTTAAGGTACTATAGAGAAAAACATAATCTTTCGCTTGAGAAAAATTATGAAATAATTGAAATACCTTATAAATATGAAGATATTAAACCCGGAATTGAAAGTGAAGAAGCAGGTGAGTTTGCTTTTAAATCTCTTGTAAAAGCCTGTAATCTCGCTATAAATGGTGAAATAAACGCTATTGTTACCTCACCCGTTTCTAAAAATTCATTAAAACTGGCAGGTCATAACTACAGCGGTCAAACCGAAATTCTTGAACAATATCTTGCCAAGTCATCTCAGCATGCCGAAATGCTTTTTGTATGCGATAATTTTTCGGTTATGCTGCTTACAAGACATATCTCCGTTAAGGACGTTCCAAATTATGTTAATAAAAAAAATATTATAGCTAAAATAGAAAATCTCAATAATGCACTGATAAATCAATTGGATATAAAATTTCCCAAAATTGCAATCTGCGGTTTGAATCCGCATTGCGGCGAAAACGGAATGTTCGGAAGTGAAGAATTGACCGAAATTATTCCCGCCGTTAAAGAGTTGAATTTAAAAGGAATTAATATTGAAGGTCCTTTTCCTGCCGATTCTTTATTCCAAAGATGCATTGATGATAACAAATATAATTGCTATGTGGCAATTTATCATGATCAAGGTTTAATTCCCGTAAAATTAACTCAATGCAATAATTGCGTAAATGTTACAATCGGACTGGATATTTTGAGAACTTCACCTGCACACGGTACCGCTTTTGATATTGCAGGTCAAAATATTGCCGATGCAGACAGTATGATTAATGCAATTAAATTTGCTTGTGAAAAGGCTTAATCTATAAATTATATTTCTTTGCTATTTCGGGAACCAAAACATCCCAAGCATTTCCGTTAGGGTGAAAATCATCGGGCTTTATATGGTATTTGTTATCATGCAGCATTACTTTCGATAAATCATCGGTATGTATTATCTCTATGCCGTCTTCTATTGAAGGATTTAAATTTAATCCGAAATTACTTCTGCAATCATCATACATTACTACTACAAACTTTGCGGAAGGATATTTTTTCTTTATCTCTTTATGAATTTCTTTCAAAAAAGCATTTACAAGCTCGGAATGCTTAACTCTGTTCGGCAAATTAAAATATATTTGATATATGTTATTTATCAGATAATAAGTATAAAATTTCTTATATATCGGATAATATTTAGATTTCAAGACCAAGTTCCCGTTTTTATCCTGCTTGTATATGGGATATCCTATATAATCTTCAAAACAAACCGTGGAATATAACCTTCTGATTTGGTCGGACATAAAAATATAAAAAACATATTCGGGATTATCGACAGGTTCAATCATATTGTTTTGAAGCAGATATAAAGTATTCTGAAGCCCTTTTCCGTATATTGAAAAATTATAAACGGGACGTTTTGTATATAAAGACAGTTTATGCCCCAATGTTTCTTCAACTCTAAGCCCTAATCCGTATGCATAAGAGCACCCGAGTATAATAATCGGGCGTTTTTTATACTCTCTTCCTTCAACAGGTCTGAATTTATATATTTCAAACAATCTGTCATAAGACATTCTTGTTATTTTGTAATCCGAATTAGGATGAAATCTTCTGTAGTGCTTTACCAATATTATTTCCATAATTGCCGAAGCAAAAAATAAAAAGATAATATTTATTAGTAATATTTTGAAAAATTTCTTCATACAAAATTAAATTTTTTACTTACGGTTGTTATCATAATGTAAAATAACCTGACCTTGAGCTAGGGTTTTTTGTACATCAATAATTCGTTGATTTGAACTTCCGCACCAACACAATTTATTGTCATGTAATGATTTTACAAACCTTCCGTCAACAAGAACATCAATATATTTCATTTTGGGATTATGTTCAAATTCTTCCCAACGGAAGCCTGTATAAACCCAAACTGTTTTATCGGGGTATTGTTCTTTAACCTTTCTCATAAGCCTGAAAGTTTCACCCCTGTTGAAAGGATGAAGCGGATCTCCGCCGGAAAATGTTATACCCGATATATGAGGTTTTGAAAGAGCCTCAAACAACTCATTTTCTGCTGCCTCATCAAAAGGCAGTCCTCCCGTTATATCCCATGTTATCGGATTTTGACAGTCTTCGCATTGATGATTACACCCTGCTACCCATAATACTACTCTTAATCCGTCGCCGTTAAGCATGTCATCTTTTGTTATATTGTGGTAATTCATATCTGTTCTACATACTGATTCTGTCTTTTATTTCTTCCATCTTTGCTTCGTTAAGACGTGTATCTCCTTTTACTCTGGAGTAAGAAAGATAACCGTTCATCCTATCGATTTTCGTTAAATTTCGGCTTCCGCATTTAGGACAAACGTCCATATTTAATTCCTGGTGTCCGCAATCATCACAATATGATAATGATAAATTTACTCCTTCATAAAATCCCATATCCATAGCTCTTTCAATCAATGTTCTGATTGCTTCTTTATTGTACGATATCGGATATTTTACATACTGGATTTTTCCGCCGTTCATTAAATTCCAAAATCTGTTTTCCAAATCCTGTTTTTCTATCGGTGTAATTTTCTCCGTTACGTGACAGTGAAAACTGTTGGAAACATACCCTCTATCAGATACATTCGGAACAATACCGTATTTTTCACGGAATTGTTTTACCTGCAATCCGCATAAGCTTTCTGCAGGAGTACCATATAATGCGTATAAGTTTCCGTCCTCTTCTTTGAACTCGTTTACACGCTTATTAATGTATTCCATAACTTCAACGGCAAATTGACCATCCTCCACAAGAGATTTTCCGTTATAAATTTCCTGTAACTCATTTAAAGCGGTAATGCCAAATGATGCCGTAGCTGACTTTAATAAAGGTTTAATTTTATCGTGGAAGCCCAAATGTCCGCCGTAAAATCCGCCTTCACAGTATGCTAACGGGTTTGTCGAGGCTCTCATTTCACCTAAGTAATCGTAAGTTCTTATATGGATTTTTCTGATTAACTGCAAATAATAATCAAGAACTTCATAGAAATCCTTACTTTCTTTTTGTGATTTAGCATAAATCATGGGTAAATGCAGGCTTATAGCACCAATATTAAATCTTCCGACAAATATAGGTTTATCATTTTCATCAGCAGGCTTCATTCCGCCTTTTTCGTA
>CANQLK010000163.1 GCA_947624665.1 Candidatus Gastranaerophilales bacterium | reverse complement strand
CTGACTTCTATGCAATGTCTGCCCGATTCTCTTTTGGACAGGGAATATTACCGCCCGACTGAACAAGGACTTGAAATCAAATATAAAGCCAAACTTGAAAAAATTAAACAGTGGAAAAAAGAACATAAAAATGACTAATTTTTCCGTATAATTACATATACGGGATTATAAGTAAGTATAACGTTACCACTGCAGCCATTTACAGACATATATTTCCGAGAATACTCATTCAATGAACTTCTCGTAAAACTATATTGCATAACAGCATTAGCTCCCGTCAGTTTTAAATGCTTCAATATTTCTATAGGGTTTGTAAATTTCATTTCTTTTATTTCTTCGTTCATTTCGATATTTTTATATTTTTTTAAGAACTGTTTAAATTTTTTCATATTAAATTCAGGAATATTACTGCCGAAAAGTTTTTTTAATTCCTTCAAATTATTTTCTCCAAATACACTAAATGCAAGAATCCCGTTTTGATTTAAGTGTATATATAAGTAATCAACCAATTTTTCAATAGAGTTCATCCACTGAAAACTGGCATTAGATATAATTAAATCAAAATTTCTGTTCAAATTAATATTTTCAATATCCCCTTCAATAAAATTACATTTAGGTACAAACTTTTTTACATATTCAAAAGACTCACCTACAATATCATTTACAAAAAGTTCATCATATATAATATTTTCGTTAATTACTTTTGTAAGAGTTCCCGTTGCAGAGCCAATTTCAAATACGGAAGCATATTTTATACCACCCAGCATATCTATAAGCTTTTCTGCCATTTGTTTCTGTACTAATGCATTCTCGTCATAAGTTTTAAAGCTCTTTTGAAACCTGTTTTTTACAAGTGATTTATCTATCATAATAAATCACTCCATTTCTTATATGTATCAAATACATAATGAGAAGAATTAATTTCAATTAAGATAATATCTTTTTGACTCCAAAAATTTTTCATATTTTTATAAGGAAATATTCTGTCTTTTACGGAAATAATTGCTTTGTTAAAATTAAGATATTTATTCGTCTTTAAATTTTTAACTGAAATTAATTCCTGTTTTAATTCGTCCAAGCGCCTCGAACAATAATTTTTCAATTCATTGTTTGGAGAAATTTTTTTCATAAATTTAAAGCAAGTATTTTCATTAAAATATTCAATAGTAAGATTATATGCACTTTCAGGGATACCGAAATTATCATCAATCGGGACTTGAGTGCCGTTTATTGCTATAAAATAATTGAAGTTTTTAAATTGTTCATAAAAATAATTACAGACAAAAACTCCCATAGACCAAGCTATTAAAATCTTATTTTGATATTTGGCAAAATCAAATGCAGGTAAAACAAAATTTCGCCAGTCAAAAAGGACAAGGACATCATAATCATCGCAACACAGGTGCTTAACGATTTTTTCATCCATTCCCCAACCGTTAAAAAATACAATCAGATTTTTATTATCATGACGATTTAACCATTTATATTGCATTATAATGCCCTTTTTATCGTATCTGCCAATAATTTAAATTCATTTGTAGTAATATCAGCGGTTAAAGACAATCTTAGTCTTGAAGTATTAACCGGAACAGTAGGCGGGCGAACCGGAAGAACAAAAAATCCTTTACTTTGAAGTTCTAGTGCTATTTTAACGGTTTTTGCATTATCACCTATAATAACGGGGATTATTTGTGTTTTGCCGTTGTCATTAATATATTGATGTGCTTCTTTTATTATATTATTTAATTTTTTACTTTTTGATTTTATGAAATCAATTTTTTCTTCAATGAGAAAGTTTGACCACATTACGTTAACAGACGGCAAAGCGGTTGAAAATATAAAAGAATCGGCTTTATTTATAAGATAATCAATAATTGTGCGCGATGAAACGCAAAAAGCCCCCATTGAACCAAAGGATTTACCAAGAGTAGCAGTTATTATATCAACCTCAGAAAGAATATTTTCTTTATCGCAAATTCCTGCGAGATTGTCGCCGAATATACCAAAAGCGTGCGCTTCATCTATCATAAGCATACAGTTATATTTATTTTTAAGCTCAATCAATTTTTTTATGTCAGCGATATCCCCGTCCATACTGAAAACGGATTCCGAAATGATAACAGCCTTTTTATAATTGTTTCGATGCTTTTTAAGCAAATCTTCAAGGTTATCATAGTCTAAATGTTTATATCTGAAAAATTTTGTCAATGATAACTTCATGCCGTCTATAATGCTTGCGTGATTTAATTTATCTGAAAATATCACATCATCTCTGTTAACGAGCGAAGATACCGTGCCTAAATTACACTGATAACCCGTATTAAATAACAAACAGGCTTCTTTTTTAAACATTTTGGCAAGATTATTTTCCAGTCTGTTATATATATTTGAAGTCCCCGTAAGAAGCCTTGCGGATGCCGATGAAAATATAAATTCATTTTTATTGATTTTTTCGGATATAAATTCCTCTATTAAGCTTCTTTCCGTACTAATGTTTAAATAATCATTAGAAGACAAATTCAGCATAGTATTTGAATTTACCCTCAAATATTTACCATACTTTTCTTCAATATCAGGTATAGACCTAAAATTATCTTTCTCTTTAAGTTTTTCTATTTCCGTATTATAAAAATCCATACTATAAGTATAATCCAAACCAAGATTTAAAAACATGCTTTCTTTTCTTTCTTTGTATTCTCCAATAAATTCAATCTTTATAAAGTTATTATTAAGAAATATTAAGATAAATATATACCCCAAACCACAATGAAATCAAGAAAAACGAAAATTTGTATAAAAAGTATATATCAATTATGTCAATTTTATATTTGAAAAATTTTTTAAATAAGTATGTAGTACAAAAATGAGGATAAGAATATGGCAATTGATTCTATTACCGGAACCTCTTCAAGCGCTCCAATAAAATATGATGTACCGAGCAGTTCAGACTATTATATTTACGATGAAAACGGAAAATATATAGGTTTTGACTATGATAAATACACGGCTGACAAAAAAGCTGTAGAACAAAAAGCGGAAGAAGAAAATAAAGCTTCTATGGAAGATAAGAAATCCGATTCATTTGAAATGACGACAGAAGAAAAAAGAGATGCTGATATAGCTGTTATTCAAGGGCAATATGCATCAGATAAAATAGATAAAGAATATAAAGATGCATTTTTAAAATATGCCGATATTATTACAGGTTCAAAAGATAGTGAGCAGGCTCAGATAGCAAGTGAATGGGAAACTCTAAGAACTGAGGCAAACAAACTGACTTCAGCTACAGCTTCTAATACGACAGTATTAGAAGGGGTCAAGGAGTTTATTTCATCGCTTACAGAGCTTCAAAATATAACGAAACATTATAAATCTCAAAAAGAAGCGAAAGCTGATAAAGAAACAATTGCATCATTAAAAACCCAAAGGGATATACTTGATGAGAATAATGAAATTCAGGTATATGAAACTAATTTCTTCCATTCGGCAGTAAATGTATATGATGCGGAAGATGATGCGGTATCTGTGGGTGAATAACAAGCAAACGAACAATAAATATAGTAGAGAGAAACATTTTGTTTCTCTTTTTTTTTATAAATAAATTAAAAGCTTACAATATAGAAAAGTTCATAGTATAATAGAAAGAGAATAGAAAAATGCCTCTGTAGCTCAGCTGGATAGAGCGCTTCCGTCCTAAGGAAGGCG
>CANQLK010000162.1 GCA_947624665.1 Candidatus Gastranaerophilales bacterium | reverse complement strand
TAAGCCCATA
The DNA here is from genome assembly GCA_947624665.1 of Candidatus Gastranaerophilales bacterium. Lineage (GTDB taxonomy): Bacteria > Cyanobacteriota > Vampirovibrionia > Gastranaerophilales > Gastranaerophilaceae > Avigastranaerophilus. The sequence goes on along the minus strand of CANQLK010000162.1, from coordinate 3,862 downwards.
ACGCATTAAAGTATTATCAATTAAAGGCTCAAGTTTTTCCATTAATTCACGTTTATTTACGTACTCAAACGGTGCATTTTCACTTTGGAGAGATTTCCCGAGTTTATCTCTTTTCATTTACCCCTTCCTTTCCGTAACAATAACCTATAATTAAATAAAAAAGAAACGGTTTTCCGTTTCTCTAATCAACATAGTTTTATATTATCATAATCAAAATTTTTTTTAAATATTATTATCCGATATTTAATTAAAATTAACAATAATATTAAAATTAATTTATTTATTAATGTATAATATAATACGGACATATAAAAGAGAAAAATAATTATGAAATCTGTAAAAGAAGTAGCAACGGAATCTAAAATAATAGAGAAATTAAAACAATATCCTGCCTGCACCCGATTGGTACAATTTTTATTTGCAAATGAAGAATTGCAGGAAATGCAGGATTACGCAAATAATGTATCAATAAAAAGACTTGGATACAATGACCACGGCCCTGTTCACATGAGGCAGGTTACAATAAACGTAATTAAAATGCTTAATATACTTCACGATTCAGGGATTAAAACCTCTTTGGAAACGGAAGAAATAGGTACTTTTGAGGACAGTTTATGCGGTGTTATAATGGCAGGCTTAATGCATGATTTGGGCATGATGATTGGCAGACAAGACCATGAAGATATGTCCGTTATACTTGCTATACCCTTAATCGATAAAACCGTGGCAGAATTATTCCCCGATGATATTCACAGACGTGTTATCATTAAATCACTGGCTATAGAATCAATAGTAGGACACATGTCATCAAAAAGAATACATTCGCTTGAAGCTGGTGTTCTGCTGATTGCAGACGGATGTGATATGACTAAAGGCAGAGCAAGAATTCCGCTATCAATAAATAATACTCCTCAAGTTGGTGACATTCACAAATATTCCGCTAATGCAATTACCCACGTAGGTATTCACCACGGCGAAAATAAACCGATAAAAATTGACGTGGAAATGTCTGCTGAAGTCGGTTTCTTCCAAATAGAAGAAGTTTTATTCTCTAAAATTAATGCAAGTCCTGCAAAACAATATATCGAATTATATGCAGGAGTTATAGGTCAGGACAGAAAACGATATTTATAAATCGGTATTCCAATCTATTAAAGAATCCATTATGTCACATAATTCGTAATAACGCTCTTTATTGTGAACATAGTTATAACCTAAAACCACCTCAAAAGAAGTAGCAGTAGAATGCAGAGCTCTATTTATTCTTCTTGAAGCACACGTCGGGATATTTCTTGCACGGCGGGCGAGTTCTATTTCTTTTTCGTTTAACTCGGGCATTATTTTTTCTAATAAATCAGTTTGAAATTCCGCATTTACATAATGAACGGTTAAGTTATGTAATCGCTTCAAATTGGAAGTCATTAATATTGTCCGCTCTCTTATAAAGACTTCGTAAACTGCATCACCTATATGCGCATAATTTTTTATATTTAATTCTTTTATCATATTTCAATTTTATAGTAACATATCAATTATGAAAATACTTCTAGTAACAGATTTATATTCGCTTAATAATGAAAATATTTCAAAAGCATTGAACTATTTTGCAAAGGAATGGCAAACTCTAGGACATAGCGTAGAAGTAATACGCTCAAATTTTATATTTAATACGTTATTGAGAGGAAGAAAAATACAAAAAGAAGGCATTTTCCATAATGACAATATAAAAATATATAACCTTAATTTTCATACTCCGTTTTGGTTTAACGTATATAATAAACTGCCTTCTGACTTCAATATAGAAAATTATGATGTAATAATTTCTCACATGCCTTGCGGAATACTAATGGGAAGTAAATTAATTAAAAAGAAGAAAATCAAATTTATATGCGCTGTTCATAATTCGGATATAACCGTGTTAAAAAGTTTTAAATACATATTCTTTAGAAATGCAATGAAACAAGCATATAAAAATGCGGATAAGATTGCCGCAAGAAGTCCTGTTCTAAAACAAAAAGCAGAAAATATCATGCCCGAAATTAAAAACAAAACCTTCAACGCTTTTTCGGGAATAGAAGAAAAATCTTTTCCGATAAGCGAAATAAAACCTTTTAATAAAAACAAAATTAAAATATCAACCGCGGCTTCTTTATTGAAACGAAAAAATATTGATATTATTATAAAAGCTTTAAAATCAGTCAATCGTAATTATATTTTAACAATTATCGGAGAAGGAAAAGAGAGAAAACATCTTGAAAACTTGGTAAAAAAATATAATTTGTCGGAAAAAATTCATTTTACGGGGCAAATTTCAAGAGAAGAAGTATATTCTAACCTTCAAGACTCCGATATATTTATTCTTTTAAGCAATAATGAAACTTTTGGTCTTGTATATCTAGAAGCATTAGCAGCAAATAATATCATCATAGCCAAGAAAAATGACGGAATAGACGGCATTTTGAAAGACGAAGAAAATGCTTTTCTGATTAATCCCGATGAATTTGAATTAAAAGAATGTATAGAAAAAATATGCCTGCTAAGAGAAGAAGAAATTAACAATATAAAATCTAACATAACGAAAACCATAAAAGAGCTAACGCTTTCTAAAGCGGCTAAAAACTATATTGATAATTTACAGTGAGCTGAAAGCAAGATAAACAAAGATTAAAGCTCCGATAATTTCCAAATATTCAGATTTAATGCTTTTAAATATGAAAGAGAAATAAAATCCCAAAATTGAAAGCAAGAAAGTAACAATCCCTATAATACAAGATTTTAATAATATATTGTTTGATATCATTCTAATGGAAATTCCCGCCCCGAGAGCATCAATACTTGTTGCAACCGCAAGCGAAAATAAGCATAAAAATGATATGCAGGTTATATTTATTTTTTCTTTTTTAGAAAAAGCCTCTTTAAAAAATTTCAAGCCAAGAAAAATAAAAACAAAAAAGACTATCCATTTTGAGTAATTTTTAACATAATTATAAATGAAATCCGTTAAATACCAGCCGATAACGGGCATTAGAAATTGAAACAAGCCGAAAGCAAAAGCTAAAAGCAGAGAATTTTTTAATTTATTCGAACATATAACAAGTCCGTATGAGAAGCTGACAATCATGGCATCCATAGCAAGCGCTGACGATAAAAATAATAATTCATATATATTCATAGCAATCCACCTAATAAATATTAGCATAAAAAAAACCGCTTCGTTAAAAGCGGTAAATAAGTGTTCTCTTTCCCTGTAAAAATCTTATTGAGCAGGAGCTTCATTAGCGGCTTGAGCTGCTTTTTCAGCGGCTTCTTTTTCTGCCTGAAGCTTAGCCTGAGCTTTTTTAGACAATTTTTCGGTTGTTTTCTTAACGTAGTTCAAGGAGCCGTCATCTTTGCAGTTATCAATCAAGAATTTAACCGTTTTAGTAGGTTGAGCGCCTTTATTTACCCAATCCAAAGCGGATTGTTTGTCTAATTTCATTTCTTTAGTTTTCGGATTATAGAATCCCAAATGTTGAATAGGAGCTGCTTCTCTTTTTGTTGTAGAGTTTAGGACTACTATTCTGAACACGGGGTTCTTTTTATAACCTAATCTTCTTAATCTTATTTTAACCATAAGGTAATTATCTCCATTTAATTTATGCAATTCTGCCTGATAGCATTTGCAGCCGTCGGACACTCAGTTTTAAAGAGGATAACTTGACCGTCCGATTTAATGAAAACATAACCATAATAAATAATCAAGTAGTTTTTAAATATTTTTGTAACTTAACTTAAAGAAATAAATTTGTCCGAGTAAATTTTTACGATAAGCCGAAGGTGTGAGTAAAAATTTGCGAGTGGCGTATTGAAAAGGTTACAAAAC
>CANQLK010000161.1 GCA_947624665.1 Candidatus Gastranaerophilales bacterium | reverse complement strand
TACTCGCTTCCAACCTCGCTTATCGGACTTCGTCCGTCCGCAATTTCGCTGTCTTGAAATTGCTTTGCGCTCGGTCTCTTCGCTCGTTCGGCTGTCGCCTTGTACTCGCTTCCAACCTCGCTTATCGGACTTCGTCCGTCCGCAATTTCGCTGTCTTGAAATTGCTTTGCGCTCGGTCTAGTTGCTCCTTCGGCTACCGCCTTGTACTCGCTTCCGACCTCGCTTTCCGGACTTCGTCCGTCCGCAATTTCGCTGTCTTGAAATTGCTTTGCGCTCGGTCTCTTCGCTCGTTCGGCTGCCGCCTAGTACTCGCTTCCAACCTCGCTTATCGGACTTCGTCCGTCCGCAATTTCGCTCGTTTTGTAACCTTTTCAATACGCCACTCCCAAATTTTTTATTCACACCTTTGGCTTATCGTAAAAATTTACTCAGACAATTTATATATTCTTGTACTGAATTTTTCATTTGTTATAATAATATTGGTAGCGGTTATTGAATTTTAATATGAATAAACAGGAAGTTATAAGTCTGATAGACTTAAAAGACTATAAAAAGGCAAAAGAAATTATCGTTAAATTATTGGAAGAAGATAATAACGATATCGAGCTTATAAAATATTTAGGATTATGCAATATAAATCTTGGTTTTGAAGATGAAGCGCTTGAAAATTTCAAAAAGGTTTCCGATTCTGATAAGAATGATGCCCTGTCATTATACTATGTTGCGACAATAAATATTTCAAAAGGGAATTATGATGAAGCAATTGAGATATTGAAGGCGGTTATAAGGCTAAGAGAAGGCTATATAGATGCATATAAAACCTTGGCAACCGTTTATTGCAGAAAAAAAGATTTTGCAGAACTTGAAAATCTTGAGAAAAAACTGACCGAACTTCATGCCCGAGATGCCGAAATTTATGATATATATGCTTCTGCATATTTCTCGGATTTAAATTTTTCAAGGGCACTGGATTATATCAGTATGGCGATAAATATCGAACCTGATAATTATAAATATTATTTAAAGCGAGGAATGGCATATTTTGCATATGGTAATATATCTGAAGCGACGGAAAATTATAAAAAGGCATTAGAATTAAACAGAGATAGTGCGGAAATATACTACAACATAGGAATAGCAAATTTTGTATCTGAAAAATACGAAGAGGCATACGAAAATTTAAAAAAAGCTTATGAAAAGGATGATTTGACCGATTATCTTACAGCTTATGCTCTGGCAGCATTGAAATGTGAACACGCACCGCAAGCGATTGAAGCCTATACAAAATTATTAAAAATATATCCCGAGAAAGAGAATTTCAGATATAATTTGGCTTGTGCATACGAGTGTAATAATGAAACGAATAAAGCGATTGAAATAATAGAACGGCTTTTGACGTTTAATTCAAGTTCGGTTCAATTAAAATTACATTTAGCATCGTTATATACCAAAAAGGGGATAGTAGAAGGAGCTAAATTGCTCTATTCCGATATTATTGAGGCGGGGCTTGCAAACAACTATATTTTATATGAGTATTCGGTTTTGTGTGCAAAAACAGGAGAAACTGATAAGGCGGAACAAATTTTAAAGAAAATTATTGATTCCGAACCTGATTTTGTTTTGGCTTATAAGGATTTAGCAATAATATACTTATCAAGAAAATTTTTCGACAAGTCATCGGAATATTTTAAAAAGGCTTATGAACTTGCGCCTGATAATATTCAGGTAATATATGAGTTTGGTAATTATTATTATTTGATGTCTGAATTTGTAAAAGCGGAGGAAATGTACGAAAAACTGTTGCAGTTCAAAGAAATTCCCGTTAATATGATGGTAAATGTCGGAAATAATTATATTGCCCTAAATAAAATTGATAAAGCAAAAGAAATATTTATAAAGGCTATAGAGCGAGAGCCGCAAAACATAGAGGTATTGTTTAGTTTGGCTCAGGTTTATAATATCGAAAAAAATTATACAAATGCCCGTCAATTGCTTGAAGATGCATATACGCTTGCACCGAATTCCGAAATCGGTAATCTTTTAGCAACGGTATGTATGGAAATGGGTGACTATAATCAGGCTTACGGATTGTTTAACCTTGTTAATATAGTTGTTCCCGATAATATATCGGTTATAATGAATATGGCTAATTGTAAATACAAACAAAAAGATTATGAAACGGCAAAAAGTCATTTAAAAAGAGTTTTGGAAATACTTCCTCAACATGAAGATGCTCTTAATTTAATGAAAAAAATAGAAAATGGAGATTAATATGAAAAGGAAAAATTTTTTACTTGAGATTTTAAAATTTATATGGAGTAAAAAAGTATATTGGATTGTTCCGGTTATATTATTTTTAATATTATTAATATTCTTAATAGCAGTGGGAACATCACCTGTATCTCCGTTTATATATACAATAATATAGGCAGGCGGATATGAAAATAAACGAGTTAAAAAAATTTGCAATAACGCTTGCTTTATTGCCGTGGATTCCTGCTTATATACTATACAAGCATTCCTTTTATAAGGCTGCAATAACAGTGCTTTGCGTATTTTTGCCGCTTTCAATAATTTGTTTTATATCAAAAACATTTGCGGCAAAATTAAAAGAATTTTTGGATAAAACGGGCGGTTTTATAGGCAGATATTTAGCTGTTATTATACTGTTTTTTGTATATTTTATAGCTGTTGTTCCGACGGGTTTATTAATGAAGATAGTAAAAAGGGACAGATTAAGATTAAAGAAACAGAAAATTCAGTCATATTGGCTGAATAATGAAAATAAAACGAGTGATTACGAATATCAGTTTTAAGGTGGAAAATGACATATTTATTAGGAATAAGTGCATATTATCATGACAGTGCGGCTGCAATAATAAAAGACGGTGAGATAATAGCGGCAGCTCAAGAAGAGCGTTTTACAAGGATTAAACAGGACAGTTCGTATCCCGTTAATGCCGTTAATTACTGTTTAAAGGAAGTGGGAATTGAACCTGAGAATTTAGACGGGGTTGTATATTATGAAAAACCGTTTGTAAAATTCGAACGTATATTGGAAACAGCTATGGCATATACTCCTGTCAGTATGAGAAGCTTTATAAATGCCATGCCTGTTTGGCTTAATAAAAAGTTGTTTATTCCGAGAGAAATAGATAAAAGTTTTGATAAAAGGTTAAAGTGTCCGATTTATTTTACAACGCACCACGAATCGCACTGCGCAAGTGCATTTTATCCGTCGCCGTTTGAAGAGGCGGCTATTATATGCTTAGACGGAGTCGGGGAATGGGATACGACTACTTGGGGTATAGGGAAGGGCAATAAAATCGAGATAAAGCAAAAAATTGAATTTCCTCATTCGTTAGGTTTGTTGTATAGTGCATTTACAGGGTTCTTAGGGTTTAAAGTAAACTCGGGAGAATATAAGGTAATGGGTTTAGCTCCTTACGGTGAACCTATATACAAAGATTTAATATATGAAAAGCTTATAGACGTTAAAGATGACGGTTCATTTTGGCTAAATCAGGAGTATTTTGGCTATTGTACAACCGATTATATGTTTAACAAAAAGTTTGAAAAGCTTTTCGGACGTCCGCCCAGAAAACCCGAAACTGCGCTAAGCCAAAATGATATGGATATAGCAGCAAGCTTGCAGGTTGTAACGGAAGAAATTATTTTAAAAATCGCAAATTACGTGTATAAACAAACAGGCATGAAAAATTTGTGCTTGGCAGGCGGATGTGCGCTAAATTGCGTATCCAACGGCAATATATTGAAAAACGGGCCGTTTGAAAATATTTGGACTCAACCTGCGGCAGGAGATGCGGGAGGGGCATTAGGTGCCGTTTTGGCTGTATATTATATGGGTTTAAACAAAGAAAGAATTGTAAATCC
>CANQLK010000160.1 GCA_947624665.1 Candidatus Gastranaerophilales bacterium | reverse complement strand
CCCCAGACAAGAGGAAGACATGCTGCAAGTGCCTTTTTTAATGTAAATTCTTTATTGATATATAAAATAAATACAGCTATTAAATAAAATGAAAATACATAAGCACACATTTGGATATTACCGCCGTTAGCCAACAATCCAAGTATTGTGCCGAATAAAAATATGTATTTTATATCGACAGAATGATGTCTTATATATTCCAAAGCTATAATCATTGTCGGCGCATAGGCAATAGCCGGTCCAAAATAGTACCAGCTTCTCATTGTTACAAGATTAAACCCCGAAAATGTATAGCATATTGCAAATAAAAAGCTCCAAACGGGTTTTATTTTTAAGCTTTTTGCCGCATAAAATGCCGTAAAATACGCAATCAATAAATGAATTATTTCGTAAACATCAACTGTCCATATATCATTACATAAAATATATCTTGAAATAGCATAAGATATATAAGTTAGAGGGTATGTTAAAGCATAAGTGCTTATTGATGAAGTAGGTGAACCCAGCATTTGATACTGATTAATTTCAGGAAACAGGCCCTGTTCAAAAAAACCTCTCATTGATTGAACTATTACTGGCAAAAATTGTGTATGATTGTCATTAGCAATAAAATATCCGTTTTGAAGAAATGCTTCAAAATAATAAACGGTTGCAGAAAAAAGTACCAACCCCAATATTAAAAAAGGCAAATAATTGTACTCAACAACCTCATCTTTATTGTAAACATCCGAGCATGATTTTATTAAATTTAAAAATTTATCAATAAACCATTTATCCTGTCTTATAATTTTAACAATTATAAAAGAAGCAACAATGACCGATAATAATACAAGAAGCGGCACAATAAAGGAACGCATATTATGTTCATGCAAGTATAACGAACAAATAAGCGAGAAATATATAATATTAAGTACAACAAATACTGATTTAAAAAAGAAATAATTACATTCATTTTGTATTTTTGTCTTTAATGCGTTATATCCTATTAACAATACCGGATATGCAGCAAGCATTACAAATGCAGTGAGATAATCAGATAATATTTTTATTTTAGCAGAACCTATCGCTAAAAATAACGCAAACACTATAGCTGATGTTATATAATATTTCAACATTCTTCGGGAATTATCACATTTTTTATTAAAATCATTCATTATAATATCTCCTGAAAAATATCATACCTATAACAAAAAATATTAACAATACAAATGCGATAAGTGTTGATACTTCCCACGGCGAATGATATTTTACCGTTATTTTATCAGTTTCAACGGGCAAATCTATTTCGATTCTGTCTAGGTTATCTTTTGAAACCGGATATTTCTTTTTACCGATATACATTGCATAGTTCGGACGATATATCATATTCAGGATTATTTTTGTATGCGCTTTCAATCCCTTTGTTTCTATTACTCCGCCTTGGGAATTTAATTCTACGGGCAGTGCGTTATAAGTATCTTTAATAAAGCATAACGGTCTTGGATTAGGCAGCTCATACACTTTTATTTTAAGCTTATTATCATTTAATATCTCTTTATAATGCTTTTCAAGATATTTAATATTCGCTTTTTCCATATCTTTCATTCTTTTTGTCGATATCCACCGATAAGTATTGATATCAGGTAATATCATGTATTTTACACCGTATTCACAAAGTAACTCTTCTTTCTTTTTACTCAATCTAAAATCTCTGAACCACCAGTGTATATAACGACCCAAAAAATTGTTCCATTTTTTGTTTTCTGTAAGAATGTCATCTAAATTGCTTTTAAACATTTGTATTGAATAAAGTTTGTATATACTTGCAAAATTGTTTTGCATTGTTAAAGAATAATACTTTGCAGGTGAACGCATTGGGGCGAATGAATATATTCTGTATTTGTTTATATCTTTTATGTTTTTTTCCATTGAATTAGGATAATTATAATTATTGTTTTCATAATAGAAAAAAGTTGTATCATGTTTGTTCATTAAAAGCATCATAGCTAAAGCTAATGTAAATAAGAGTATTTTAAGTATATTATTTTTAATTTTGCATGATAAAAATTTACAAGCACTAATAAGCACAAACAGATTAACAAAAAGAACCATTTTACAGGGATGTTTAAATTGTAAAAATATCGGTAAAGAATGAAGCAATTTCCATATTATCCCACCTTCTCCAAAACAAAGAATAAGGGCTAAAATTCCTAATATCAAATACAGATTTTTACTAATATATTTTTTCAAATCAATATTTTTTATTGTCAAACAAACAAAAAGCATTATTATTTGAAATAATCCAATAGAAAATAAAATTCCGCTGCTAAAACAAAGTGATTTTATACCTTTTCCAAAAGGGAAAAAGAAATATTTAAAAGTGTCAAGATTTAAATTTAACCCTTGTATATATAACCTTTTAATATTTTGAGTTGTTTCAAATGTAATTAAAGTAAGGGGAATTGAAACAATTAATCCGAGAATTAACGGAAAAAATGCACAAAAAGTTTTTTTTAACGTAAATTCCTTTGTTATATATAATATCAATAATGACAATGTGTAAAATATGTAAATATATGAAACCATTTGGACGTTACCGCTATGAAATAAAATTCCGAGCAGAATACCAAATGATAAGATATATTTAAAATCGACAGTTTTTTTTCTTATATATTCTAAAGCTATTATTATAGAAGGGGCGAAAGCTACAATCGGCGCCATATAATACCAACTTCTCATTATAATCAGACTACACCCTGAAAAACAATAGCATAATGTAAATAGAAGACACCAAACAGGTCTTATTTTTAAGCTTTTTGCCGCCATAAAACTTAAAATATAAGCAAAAATCAAATGAATTATTGAAAATATATCTATTGTCCAAAATTCATTATGAATTATATATCTTGCAACGGCATAAGATAAATATGTTATCGGATACGTTAACGAATATACGCTTAATGAAGAAGTAGGTGAACCAAGCATTTGATGCTGATTAATTTCGGGGAATAATCCCTGTTCAAAAAAACCTCTCATTGATTGAATTATTACAGGTAGAAATTGATGAAAATTATCATCATTTAGAAAATATAAATTCTGTAAGTTTTTTTCAAAATAATAAATAATGAATGAAAATAGAATAAATCCGCACACAAAAACAGGCGCATAATTATAACAACACTTTTCATCCGTTTTATATAAATCAGAACAATCTTTTGCAAAATTCAAAAATTTATCGGTAAACCATTCTTCTTTTTTTAATAATTTAATAATCGTAAACAGGAAAATAATTGATAATAATACAGTCGATAATGGAATTAATATAGCACGGAGATTGTGTTTATGAATAGAATGCAAAAGGATAATCGCAAAATACATTAATGAAAATACAGAGAAAAAAGCATTAAAAAAGAAACTCAGATATGTATTAATCTCTTCCCCCCCCCCGACACATATTTGCATTTTGTTATTTATTTTTTTAAATATATTAAATATAAACGGATAAAGTACCATCAACAAGATTATTACAATATAATCGGAAGCTATTTTAAACTTCATTGAATCAATAATTAAAAAGAAAAAAAATGCAATTGATACAAAAATATAATAAAAATTTCTGTTCATATTTTAGTTGTTCTCCTGATTAAATGTCCTGAATTGCTTATTCAATAAGACTATTTTATTTTTGTCTGCGGTCTTATCTTTTTCCAAAGAATACGGATGATAGCTTAATTTGTGGAATAAGCTTTGATAAGCGGTAAATGTTTTATAATCGTCGGGAGTACCCCAGCATATATATCTTTCAACAACAAATACTCGTGTTTTAAGCCCTGATTCAATCGCAGCTTGAACACAACTGTCCGCATAAAATTCGTTATTAACTCTGATATCGTTTTTGTATAAATATTTAAGACAGTCAATAAAATACTGAGCCTTTTTAAAATAAAACGCTCCAAC
>CANQLK010000159.1 GCA_947624665.1 Candidatus Gastranaerophilales bacterium | reverse complement strand
CCCCCCCGTTGCAATATATATTTCTTCGAATGTAAATATGCCCAATCAGATATAAAATATGGTATAGTACTTATTATAATAATAAGTCATATTATTAGCGAAGGAGAAAAATATGAAAAAGTTATTAGTGCTGACTTCAATTATTTTTATTATGACATCATCAACCGTATATGCGGATTATGCAGATAACACGCAATATAATAATGTTTCCGGCGGATATGCGGGTGCTTCTCAAGATAAAGCAACTACAGTTGCTTCAGTTAAAACTTTTGCCGATAATTCTTATATCTCATTACAAGGGAATATTGTTTCCAAAATAGGAAAAGAAAAATATCTTTTTAAAGACTCAACCGGTGCTATAACTGTTGAAATAGATGATAAAGTATGGGCAGAAACAACCGTCAATGCTAATGATACCGTTAAAATTACAGGCGAAGTTGATAAAGATTTTAATTCTTTATCTGTAGAAGTTGATACTATTTCTATTGTAAAATAACTTTTTAATAATGTAATGGACTCATATTTTCAGTTCACGCAATTATACACTATAAAAAAGTACAATCGAACTTTTAAATAATTATTGCCAGTTTAGCAGATTAATAAACAATTTTTTATTAATTCTCGCTGTAATAACAAATTGCACCGTCCATATCAAGGTTTAAATATTATTAACCTGAATATATAACCTTCTACTTACACTTTATTCTTATAACTAAATTAAGTAAAATAAATTATACGATACAATCAAATTGATTATTGCTTATGGTACCCTTACAAATTCTTTCCGCACCTGCATCATTGCAACCTTTATAATAAATAGTATAATCTCCATATCTATAATCGCTGGGACGAATTTCCGATATGCAATTCGTGTTAATAAATTTTGTATCATATCCTTCCGATACTTGAACAAATGTCGGTCTAACATTTACTGATAATTGTTCCATATTTTTCTCCTTTTTTATTTGAATGATGTAATAAAACATATCAATATTAGAAATTTACTTATTTCAATTTCATATTAAGAAATATCAATAAGTAACAGAATACAAACATATAATCCAATAAATTGGAAGTATTGCTTAAATTGTAAACTTTTTATCTTTACAAAATAGTTTTTGCTAACGCAACCTAAAAACTATTGAAGCATAAAAATAATATTTTTTTTAATATTTGTAACTTTTTTATTATATATTATTGAATGGTTAATAATTAACTGGTATACTTTTTATATAGAGGTAAATATGTATGAAAAATTTCAAATTAATATTTTTAATTGTATTAATGGCTGTAAATATTTTCAATACAGTTTATGCAGGCGAAGAACAAGATAATATAAAATATGATGAAATAACTTACGCTTGTAAAGACTTTTGTTATCCTGTAATAATTAAAAAGAATAATAAATACGGAATTATAGATAACGGTTATGGTGTATATAAAACAATAGTACCTGTAGAATATGATTTAATTACAAAAACCCCTGATTTTACCAATATTACATACATTGTAAAAAAACAAAACAAGTATGGCATATTCTTGTTTAACGGATTTGAGCAAAAAATTGATGTATTACTTGATAATAGCTATGATGATATAAAATTTATAAATAATGCCTTATACTTTATTGTTAAAAAAAATAACAAATATCAATTATATAATTTTAATGCTCGTAAATTATACGGAAATTATGATGATGTAATTCAAACGAGACAAGGCGGAGATGATTATTTAATAGTCAAAAAGGATAATAAGTACGGGGTTATATATATTTATGGACGCTTTAAAGGAAGCGAAATTAAATGTGAATTTGATTCTATTGAGGAGTTATATAAAGATTATTTATTTAAATTGGAAAAAGACGGAAAATATGCAATATATAATTTGCAAACAAAAAAATCAACGGGTTTTATTTTCGACAAGAAAACAACAAATATTCAACGTTACGGCGATTATTTTATAATTAATGATAACGGTAAGTACAGTTTGTATGTTACAAATATATGGAGAAGTAAGTTTATTATAAAAAATTGTGATGAAATAAGTCATTTAAGTCACGGTTGGCAGGTATATAAAGTCAAAAAGGGTAAAAAATATGCACTGTATAAAGGCAAACTTTCTTTATTTATATATGATGATATTCAAGATGGCAGTGACTATTATCACGTTTTTGTTAAAAAAAATAATAAATGGAAAGAAATACCTGTAGCCCGTGTAGAACGTGCGCTTGGTTTCTTTTTTAATTTATTGGGTATACAAGCATTATGATAAAAAGGTAAAAAATATTTCTGCCTTTTCTTACTTTAATTATTTAACAATTTGTTTTATTTTCGTAAGTTTGTAGATATTTCTCTTTCTTATTAAGAGAAATATCTGCTTGCTTTTTCCATTTAATCTGGTGTCGCAACATTATGCTTGCTGTCTTGAAATTGCTTTGCGCTTATTCTTCGCTTGCTCGTTTTGTAACCTTTTCAATACGCCACTCGTAAATTTTTACTCTCAACTTCGGCTTATCGTAAAAATTTACTCGGACAAGCTATTCTAAGCAAAGAATCTATTATTTATTTTTTTATTTTTTTTTAAAATGTATGTAAATAAAATTTAAAATTATATTCAAAATCTGAAAAATTTGAAATAATGAAATTATGTTTAGTAGCAAATTTTTTAATAAATGTTAAACAAAAAAAGGAGATGTTATGGAGCAAGATAAAATTTCAAAGGAAATGCCTAAAATCACATTGGTTCCAAAACCGAGAAGAATTGTAATAATCTGTACACTTCCGCAACGAGCTTATGCGTTATATGATACTAAAACAGGTACTCAAGTAAAAGATTTTGTAAAATGCGACGGCGGACAAATTGAATTTGATAACTTAGATCCAAACATGCACTACGATGTCGGGGTTGTTGAGAATATGGGTAATGAAAAACCTCAATTTGCAATAATGTGGAATAAGAGAATGCGCGATATGACAGAAGAAATACTAAAAAATTCTAACGATTTACCTGTAATATATCCTTGTGTCTATAAAATAAGATACAATGACAATTCAAACGGTGTTTATGATATAGTAGACGACAACAATGAAACGGTAGGGCAAGTTACAAAAATAACGTCGCAAGGCGATAAACCTTATATTCGATATATTTGTTCTTTTAAAATGAAAGGCTGATAAATTAATTATCAGCCTTTATTTTAGAATTAAGATTTTATTTATAAACTTTTACCAAGTTCATGGGCTTGTTTTGGATAATCCGTATTATTAACTGAACCCTCTGTCCAAACGCCACTTGCAATAATCTGCCCGACATCCTGCCAGCCTAAGTAATTTAAAAGCACTTCGTAATGCTTCTTTATAGGTTCGGCTTCACTTGCTGAAGCATCTGCGTAAGTTAAAATAAGAGCCGATTTTTTAGGAGTGTGGATTTTGCCGTTAATTGAATAAAATCTATCAATTACAGCTTTTAATTGAGCGGATATTCCAAAGTAATACATAGGTGTTGCAAAAACGACCATATCGGAATCCACAATATTTTCTTTTATAAAATTAAAATCGTCATTAAATACGCAATCGCCATCCATACCGCACTTGTTGCAAGCAACACATGGATGAACATTTTTAAAAGCCGAATCAAATCGAACGACATTATGACCGTTTTCCGTTGCACCTTTTATAAAATTATCAACTAAGGTATTTGAATTTCCGTTTTTTCTCGGACTTCCCGTTATTACTAATATTTTCATTTTATTCTCCTTATTTATTTTTAGTGGTACAAATTTTGAAACTATCGCACCAAGTGCCATAACACTTGCAGTAATTAAAGAATTTTTTATAAAATTTCTTCTGTTCATTTTTATTTCATTTCTTTTTCCCAATAGCGAATTATATTTATATTTAAAGTTTTTGCTAAATTTTCAATTTGTTCTATTTCGCC